>JAVBRW010000101.1:0-4981 GCA_031547475.1 Planctomycetota bacterium | reverse complement strand
GCCGTCGATATCGGCACCACCACCCTGGCGGCCGCGCTCTGCGATCTGGAGGACGGCCGCATCCTGGCCGTGGCCAGCCAGACCAACCCCCAGGCCGTGCGCGGCGACGACGTGATCAGCCGCGTCGACTACGCGTCGCGGGGGCCGAAGGAACTGGCGGAAATGCGGCAGTTGATGGTGAAGGCGCTGGAGGAACTCTCGGAGGCGGCCAGGGACGAGGCCGGCGTCGAGGCGGAGCCGCTCCTGGTCGCGGTGGGCGGCAACACGGTCATGAACCACCTGCTGCTCGGCGTCCCGACGCGGCCCCTGGCGCTGGCCCCATTCATCCCCGCCTTCCGGGCGCCGCGGACGGTGTGCGCGTCCCGTCTGGGCTGGCGCGGCCGGAGGCCGCCTCTGGTGCTGGTTGTCCCCAATATTTCCGCCTACGTCGGCGGCGATGTCGTCGCCGGCCTCCTGGCCCACGACATCCCCCGCCTGAACGGGAACACCCTCTACCTGGACGTCGGCACCAACGGCGAAATCGCCCTGGCCGCCGGCGGCAGGCTCTACGCCTGCGCCACCGCCGCCGGCCCCGCCTTCGAAGGGGCGCGGATCAAGCAGGGCATGCGGGCGGCGCCGGGCGCCATTTCCCGGGTCGGCCTGTCGGAGCGGGGGTTCCTGGAAATCGGGACGGTGGATTCCATCGTCCCTGCGCGCGGCCTGTGCGGCACCGGCCTGCTGGACGCGGTGGCGACGCTGCTCGCGGCCGGCCTTATCGATTCCGGGGGCAGGATTCTCGATCCGGGCGAGGCCGGGGAGGCGGTGCCGCGCATTCCCCCGGGCCTCCTTTCCCTTTTGCACGACGACGGCGACGGCCCGGCGGTCTGGCTGGAACGGCCTTCCGGCCGGGGCGGCCTCGGCGTCGCCCTGACCCAGCGCGACGTCCGGGACTTCCAGCTCGCCAAGGGTGCGGTGGCGGCTGGCGCCAGGGTCATCATGGGGGTGGCCGGCATCGGCCCCGGGGATGTGGACCGGGTCATGCTGGCTGGCGGCTTCGGCAACTATCTCGATCCCGCCGCCGCCTTGGCGACCGGCCTGCTGCCCGCCGGCATCGCCCGGGAAAAGATCCGCTCGGTCGGCAACGCCTCGCTGGCGGGAACCAGGCTGTATCTGTTGTCGCGGGATGAGCGCGCCGAGGCGGAGCGGCTGCGCCGTGCCGTCGAATACGTCGAGCTTTCCGGCCGGGCGGACTTCCAGGAGGCATTCGCCGAGGAGATGCTGTTTCCGGAGGGGTGAGGAAAACTCTAAAACGCCCTGATCATATCCCACACTTTTATGTACTTGGCATTGTCGGCGCCGAGATCGCGGATGATCTCGCACTTTGCCAGTGTTTCCGGTTGGACATTGAAGGCGGGGTTTTCCAGCAGTTCCTGGTCGAGCATTTTTACCGCCTCGGGGTTGGGCATGTAGTAATGGATGTAGGTCATGTTCATGGCGGCGATTTCGGGATCGAACATGTGGTTGACGAAGGCATGGGCGAGATCGGCGTCCGGGGAGCCGGCGGCGATGACGAAGTCGTCGACGACAAAGGAGGACCCCTCGCGGGGAATGAAGAATCCGACCTCCGGGTGCTCCTCCATCAGCATGCCGATGTCGCCATTGTAGCCGTGCACCACGAAAAATTCTCCGGAGCCGAGGCCGATCTTTGCCTCGTCCACCTCGAACTTGGCGAGATTCCTTTTCCAGCCGGCGAGAGCCGAGGCCGCTTGGTTCAGTTCGTCGTCGTTGGTGCTGTTGAAGCTGTAGCCCAGATATTTAAGGGCGGCGCCGATGGTCTCGCGCATGTCGTTCAGCATGGTCATGCGCTTTGCCAGATGCGCCTTGGCGAAGATGTCCCAGCTTCCCAAATCTTCCGGTTTTACATATTGGCTGTTGTAGCCGATGCCGGACACCGAGAGGGTGTAGGGGATGCTGTAACGGAGCTCCGGATCTTCGGTGTAGGCGGTGAAAACCCGGTCGAGATGCCGGAGATTGGGCAGGAGGGCATGGTCGATGGGTGCCAGCAATCCCTGTTTGTTCATGATTGCCGACATGTATGCGGAGGGGGTTATGATATTGTAACCGTCGGCGCCGGCCAATATCTTGGCGTGCATCGATTCGTTGGAATCGAAGTAGTCGAGGGTGACGCGGCAATTGTGGTCCCGTTCAAATGCGGATACCGCCTCCGGGGCGAAATAATCCGACCAGGTGTAAATGCGGAGTATCCTCTCCCCCGCGCCGGCGCCGAACCCGGACACCGCCAGCAAAGCCGCCAACGCAAAAACGCGAATCGCGCGCATCGTCGCCCTCCCCCTGTCGGAAAACGTCCATCTTGGCAGAGCCCGCGGGCGTTTGTCAAGAGCCCGCCCCGCCACGAGTTATCTTGCACGAGTTATCTTGTATCGCGCGCAGTCTCGGCAACGCCCTGCCGGCGGCAGACGATTCTGGACAGGAATAACCGCCCTGTATAGTATGGAGCGGATTGCGATGCCTAGGAGCAAACCATGGAGATAACTGTTGCCAACGAGGCGGATGCCGCCGTCTTCACCCTGACCGGAAGGCTGGATACGACGTCATCCCCGGTGCTGGAGAAAGATCTGCTCGCCGTGCTCCGCGAACGGCGAAACGTTGTCCTGGATTTCGCCGGCGTTTCCTATATCTCGTCGGCGGGGCTCAGGACGCTGCTCATCGCCCAGAAGACCGCCGGCAAAAATTCGGTGCTGATGCGCTTGCGCGCCGTCTCCCCCGACATGATGGAAATATTGAAGATGACCGGATTCGACACGCTCCTCACCATCGATTCGTAATCCGAAATGGCAGGGGAAGCGGGGCATCATGGCGAAAACGTTTGCGTCGAAAAAATTCCACTCGCTCATCCTCGCCAATACCCTGGCGATGCTCGCGGAATTTCTCATGTTGTTTTCCGACAGCGTCATCGCCGGCAACATGATGGGAGAAGACGCGCTCTCGGCGATCACCCTGGTGACCCCCTTCTTCTCCTTTCTCGTCTTCACCGGGTTTCTCATCTCCACCGGGACCTCCATCGTCATTTCCTGCGAGGTCGGCGAGGGCAGCCGGGAGAACGCCAACCGCTACTTCGGCCAGGGATTGCTCCTTTCGGCGGGATTGAGCGTGGTCCTGACGGCGGGGTTCTTCGCGGCGCGTCCGTGGCTCCCGGGTTTTTTGGGGGTTTCGGAAGGGCTCGGAGGGTATGTCGCGGACTACTATTTCTACATGTGCTTCTTGCCCTTCCCGGTGCTGCTTGGGCTCCTGTTCTATAATATTCTGCTGAACGAAGGCGGCGAGCGCTATGCCATCGCCTCGACCGTCGTGCAGTTCGTCGTCAACATCGGCCTCTCGATTCTGCTCTGCGCCTCCATGGGCATCGGCGGCATAAGCCTGGCCTCGGTAATCAGCGCGTGCCTGGGAACGGCGGTATTGGCGGCCTTCTTTCTTTCCCGGCGCAATCCGTTCCGGCTCCGCTGGTTCGTCAGCCTCGCCGCCATGGCGAGGGTGGCCCAGTACAGCATCATCGACGCCAGCACCTACCTCTACACCTTCCTGATGCCGCTGTGCCTGAACGTGTTCCTGCTGGATCGCTTCGGGGCCGGCGGGGTGGTGGTCTTCACGGTGGTTCTCAACACCATGCTGCTGATGGTGACCGGCTTCGACGGCCTCGGCGAATCGATCCAGCCCCTGATCAGCGTGTACCGGGGCGAGGGCTGCCAGCAGGGCATACGCAAGACCATGGAAAGCGCGACCCGCATGGCGCTGGCCGAGGGCATCGCGATGACCGCGCTGTTGCTGGTTTTCGCCGACTACATTCCCGGGCTGCTCGGGATCGCCACGCCGGAGTTGGTGGCGGAATCGGCCGCCGCCATCCGCATCTTTTCCCTCTCCGCCTGCGCCGTGTCGCTGCTCATGTTGTATACGTCGTATTTCCTGTACATGGACAAAATCGTTTTTCCGGCAAGCATCGTCATGCTGTTTTATTTCGGGTTGCCGGTGACTCTGGGCGTGGGGCTGGGCTCGTTTTTCGGGCTGCGCGGGGTTTGGATCGCGTTCATGGTGTCGGGAGTCCTTTCCCTGCTGGTTTTCCATCTGGGCGCGAAACGTTTGTACGGGGGCGGGACCCGGCCTCCGCTTCTCGATCCCGAAAAGCTGGCCGGGGAGCTTTCCTACGACGTTCCCAAGACGCCGGAAGGCATAGACGAGCTGGTGGTCCGGGTGGAGCGCGATTTGACCGAACGCGGGGTGGCGCGCGAAAAAATACTGAAAATCATGATGCTTATCGACTCGACGGAAATGTACTCGATGGAGCGCGGCGCGGAGAAGGGGGTGGTGGCGGAGTGCAACCTCCTGCCCGGCGACCCCATCACCCTCATCCTGCGCGACAGCGGCGACCGGGACGACCTCATGAATGAGGGCGCGGCCGCGGTTTCCGCGCTGGACGCCGACGATCCGTCCCTCAATTTCGTCTGCCGGGTGGTGCTGGGGACGCACCGCAATCGGCAGCACATTTTGACGACCGGGAAAAACCGGAGTATATTTTACGTTTAGAGCGGTCCAGGGCGGGTTGTGATTGATTTACCCGTGAAGTTTTGCAAAATGATGACGCAATTGGCAATCGCCATTTTGCATAAATCTGTACTACAGGGGGTTTTGATTTTTACACATTGAGCATTCGATGATTTAAATGCCCAATGTGTAAAACTTCAGTTAAACCATAACCACCGCTACAATTTTCGACTGTGGACGAATTCCCATGCGGGGAATATGGAACAAATGAATCCGGCCAACAGCAAGCAAGTCCTCTACGCCCTGTCGAAATCGCAACGCGAGCAACTGGTCGTCGCCGGCGGCGCCGACGCCGGCGCCAACGTCAACCTGGTGGGCATGATGTTCTGGTTCGACCTCGGCTGTCCGGATCTGGTCATCGAAAGCGCCGTCAACCTGATTCTGG
>JAVBRW010000294.1:0-2694 GCA_031547475.1 Planctomycetota bacterium | reverse complement strand
GAGAACAGGTCGACGTACAGGGTCATGCCGGGAACGCGTATTTTGAGGCCGGCGAAGTCCTGCGGGGTCAGGAGCTGGCGCTTGTTGTTGATGACCTGGCGGTAGCCGGTCTCACCGATGCCGAGGGGGATCATGTTCTTTTTGCGCAAAAGATCGAAAATCATCTTCCCGCCCTCGCCGGTGCGGATGGCGTCGGCCTGCTCCGGCGTCGGCATGATCCATGGCAGGTTGATGACGCTCAGCTTCGGTTCGAACGCGCTGAGAATGATGGTGGATTTGATGTCGGCGTCGACCATGCCCGTCTGCAGCATCTCGATCGCCTTCTGCTGGTTTCCGGAGGACAGCTGCTCGTTGGCGAAGATGTCGACGACAAAGCGGCCGCCCGTGCGCTCCTTGATCTTTTCGCCGAAATCCAGGGCGGCGAGGTGCCAGGTCGAGGTTTCGGAAAGGGTGTGCCCCATCTTTATCCGCTTCGTCCCCGCTTCGGCGGAGGATGTGAAAGCGGATGCCGCCAGCAGGCCGAAGGCCATTGCCGCCACAATTACGTGCATTTTACTCATTCTTTTCTCCTGATTGCCAACAAGGAAAACCCGTCAAACGCCGATATGAATCATAAATCGACAACCGCGCCGTTTTTGCGGAGCGTGGACCGCAGCTTGCCGATGTCCAGCTTGGCGAGGGGAACGTCGTCCTCGACGCTTTGGGCCGCCGCCGTTCCCGCCGCCTGGCCGACGGCGAGACAAGTGCCGATGATGCGGGTGAGACCGAAGACGTACGGGTCGATGCTGATCAGCCTGCCGCTGGCGAGGAGGCCGTCGACGTTTGCCGACACCAGGCATCCGTAGGGAATGCCGACCGCGTGTTCCACCGGCTGGAGATAGAGGCCTTTGCCTTTGTTGGTGTCCTTGTTGTCATGGATGTCGATGTTGTAGCCCGCCAGGGCGATGGTGTCGTCCGGGACCAGCATCCGGTCAAGGTATTCCTTCCCCATTGTCTTGATGCCGACCATGCGGCGGCTTTCCCTGACGCCGACGCCGCCGTGGATGTTGGCGAGGAAGGCATTCTTGAAGCCGGGGCAGTATTTGCGGAAAAACTTCATGAACATCCGGATCTGGCGGTTGCCTTCCACTTCCTGCCGGCTGAAGGATATCGGATCGGTCGGATCGGCGTCGAGGAGGCGGGACGCGTTTATCATTATCTCGCCCTTGTTTGGCTGGGTCTGCAGTATGACGCGGTCGCGCGGGATGGTGAAGTCGCCGTTTTTCCGCGCCTCTTCGATGAATTCGCCGAAACCGGTGAAATAGCAGCCGGGCATATTGTCGACGATGTATTTCAGGTTATAGCTGACGCCGTAGGAGTCGGGGAGCTTGAATGTTTCCGGATGCGCGACGATGTATTGCTTGAACTCCTCCATATCGACGTTGCCGATGGAAAAGACCATGGACGAGGGCTGACAGCGCCTGTCGCCGGGGCCGCCGATTTCGTATTTCGCGCCGGCCTGGTGGATGACGGTTCCGTCGCCGGTGGCGTCGATGATTATTTTCGCGGCGACGGTGTATTTCACCCCCTTGGCGATGAAATCGAGGCCCGCGACGCGACCGTTGTCGACGGCGACGGAAAGGATGTCGGCGGAGAGGATGAAATCGACGCCCGCCTCGTCGCACATTTCGCTGGCCACAATTCGGACCCAATAGTGGTTGACCGGCGTAGTGGAATTGTGGATTGGGCACTTGACATGGCCTAGCGTGCCGTCGACCTCCTTCAGCCTGTCGACCAGCTCCTGCGGAATGCCGCCCACCACCTGGCGCCCGGTTCGATCGAGAAACGCGAGGAAAGGCAGGCCGGAAGCCGCCAGTCCGCCGAGATAGGCGCTATGCTCCAGCAACAACGTCTTTTTGCCCAATCGGCTCGCGGCGATGGCCGCCATAAGGCCGCCCGGTCCCGCCCCCGCAACAATCACGTCATACTCGCCAAAACATCTCATTGACATCGCTCTCCCTTTCACGGAATGCAAACAAAAGCTTCGTGTCCATATGGTACGGACGATGAATATCCAACGGAAAAATCGGATGCTTGAGGATGCAAAGGTAAACACCCACCAACCGAAGCTGGTGGCTACTCCCGGGTGGGGCCGACTGACTGTATAGGCAATACCGCGAAGCGCTGACTACAGGGAACCTCTAGAGGTTCCCTACATCTTTATTCCGGAAATTACATATTTGTGATCAATGCGAACTATCGAGTCATCTGCATGAGAAAGCGTGATTGTGAGAACTATATGGTGACCTCATACACTTTCATAATATCGTAAATTATTTGCATTGTCAAGTTTATTTTTCGTAAAATTATTTACAAACACCGTTTCGATATCGTCTGCCTTATCCGCCTTATCGCCGCCGCCAACCCAGGCTCAGAATCTTTTGGATCGTGCGGGTGCCGTAATTGTTCCTGACCTCCAGCTGTATTCTGTAATTGCCCTCTTCAAGGTTGCTGGCGCTGAGTTCGGTGGAGTATCTGCCTTTTTTCAGCGTGCGGTAACCGAAAATATGGCTCTAAGAGCCTGTTGCCAAATTCAACTTGAATCGGAGGTGGCGTTTGCATAGGCTTCAGGCGGGACCTTTTCCTGGAGAATCCTATGCCTCGCCGCCGCTATACCTCCGACCTGACCGATAACGAATGGCGTATTTTTGAGAA
>JAVBRW010000423.1:0-12764 GCA_031547475.1 Planctomycetota bacterium | reverse complement strand
CGCAGTTGTTAGCCCGAAAGTAAACGGATGTGCGAATGCCTGTGCGCCTGCTGGCTCTCGCAGTTCGGCTTGCCGGTCAAAATTGCCCGCCTGGCCCAGACATTCGGCGCGGGTACGCCAAAGAGCGATACTCGAGTTTTTGCCCAATTTGCCCGGAGTGCCTTGGCCGGCAGGGATATTGTGTTGCATACGGAAGGCAGGTCGCGGGGCAATTACTGCTACATTGCCGACGCCGTCACCGGACTCCTTGTCGTTCTTCTGAAAGGGACGACGGGGGAGGCCTATAATATTGCGAATCCCGGCGCATCCGCGACTATTCGCGAAATGGCGGAATTGGTGGCGAATACCATTGGCAACGGCACCGTTTCGGTGGTCGTCGACGCGTCGGCGGATGCGCGGCAGCTTGGCTACGCGCCCGACGCCACAGCGCGCCTTGGCGTTGAAAAACTGAAAATGCTGGGATGGGCGCCGCGATACGGGCTCGGGGACATGTACGCGCGCATGGTTGCGGAATGGGTGTAGCGAAATCTTGCCAAAAGCGGGAAACGGATTATGCCGAAAAATCTGGTCCTCATTCACCTGGAGAGCGTTTCCAATACCATACTGTGGCAGTACCGAGTCGAGTTGGGGACGGTGTGGCGCCTGATGCAGCAATCCTGCGTCTACAATCACTTCTATGCGTCCTCCTCGTCGACGGATACAGTTCTGGTGGAATTGTTCAACGGCTGTTCGGATACTTTCGACGGATTGTCCTTATACAAGGAACATAGAAATCCGAACCATATCTGGATCCAGAATAACTTGAAATTGACCACGCTTCACAATATACTCAATGCGGCAGGATACGACGTTTTCTATCCGACCGAGCATTACCTCGGCCCTCCTAGTAGCGACCAATTTTCGATGGCCGATTTCAATGTGGACAAGCTGCTTGCTGCGTCGGCGGAAAGATTGGCAAGGGCGAAAGCCGCCGCCAAATCGATCTTCCTGATATTCAGAATGGTCATTCCGCACATGGCCTATGACGACGGAGTCAAAATCCAGGCGACCACTTTTTCCGATCGTTTCCGCCTCGGCTATTTGCAATTGGACCGCACCATCAACAAGCTCCTGTCGATTGTAATAGAATTGGGAATGTGGGACGATTCGATCATTGTCTGCTACGGGGATCACGGCGACGAGTTGTGGAGCCACGGGGTGAACAAGGGATACTGCCACGCAATCCCCCCCTACGCCAGCCTGAATTGGGTGCCGCTGTTCATTTACGACAGCAGCCGCCCTCCGGGAAGCAGCAATCGCGTCATCAGCACGATCGATCTCAGGGAAAGCCTGCTCAAGCTGCTCATGCCCGGAATCGATCCGACCCAATACGTGCAATGGTGGGACAAAAAGCCGTACGCGCCGTTTCGTCAGACGCCATACGACGGCATCGACGCGTTCAACGAACGGCGGGAACTGGCTTTTAGTCAAAATCTCTTTGCGCTGCAATTGGAATACACCGATCTGGAGCAGGGATTGACCAAAGGCTATGCCGTCACCGATGGCATGTACCGGCTGGTGGTTTCCTCCGGGGGAAACAATCCCAAAAACGGCGGCATGGAATTTTTCTGCGATCAGGTGGATCCGGCCAATACCCGGAATCTGCTTGATTTCTTCGCCCTCGACGTCAATGGCGATATCCGGAAGTTCTCCCCTCCGCCGGAAGCGGTCGATGGGGCGTTCGCCCTGACGTTCAACGAGCGGGCTGTGACGCATTTGACCGGGACTTTCCATAAATTGAAAAAATCCCTGTACGAATTTGTCCGCGACAAGGAACGCCGCGGCTTGCAATTCAACCACGGCCCCAGCCATGTGATGCCGGAAAGCGTGTTCAAGCATTCCCGCAAGCGGCTGTTCAAGGACTGAACAGAAGAAAGGGCGGCGATGAACCTGGTGGTGCTTCCCCTGGAAGGTGTTTCGCAGACGTTGCTATGGCAGTACCGGGAAGATATGCCCGCGATATGGCGGCTTTCCGGTCAGTCCATCTTTTTCCGGCGCTTTTACAGCGCTTCCACCTCGTCGTTTCAATCCTTCTGCGATTTCATTTACGGTGATTCGTCGGAACTCGATCACAACCTGTCCTATCCTTCCGGAGAAGGGTGTCTGCTGGGCCGGGCCCAAAATCTATTCGGCATTCTCGCCGACAACGGATATGCGACGTTGGGCATTCAGCACGGGAAAACCTGTCCGGACCATGTCAAAGGCGGATATTTCGGCGCTTGGCCAAAAGTTTGCGGCGAGTTCCGCTGGCACGGGGATTACGACAGTTTTTATGCCGAAAGTACGGCTTTTATCGAAAAAGCCGCCGCCGCCGGCAAGCCGTTCGCGCTCTATTGCTGCGATAAGGCAGGAACCGTGGCCGACGATTGCCTGGAAAAAAGGGACAGCGTGCTGTTTCACGAACGATTTGCCAAGGGGTTTTCTCTTTTGGACGGGACGGTGAGCCGGATACTGAAGGGATTGGAAAATCTTTCCCTGCTCGCGAACACTTTGATCGTCTTGTACGGACCCTACGGCATGGACCCGTGGAAGCACAGCGTGTCCGGCGGCAAAACCCGGGCGACCGAACCGTATGCCGACATGTGCTGGACGCCGCTTATGCTATATTTCAACGGGAGCAACGTCCAGATTGTCGAAAGCTTGGCCAGCTCCATCGATCTCAAGGCGACGATCCTCGGCATATTGTTTCCGGAAAAAGGTTTCGGCGGTCCCGTTACCCACTTTTCAGGCATCAATTTGCTGGGTACGCAAAGGACTGTCGCTTTTACGCAGAACCTGTTCGCCCTGGAGCGCGAAAACGCCGGTCCTGCCAAAGGCCTGATGAAAAGCTACGCCGCCACCGACGGCGATCAGCGCCTTATCGTAAGCTCGGACGGCGGCATTGCCGGCGACGGCGGCATGGAGTTGTACTACGATGTCCGCGATCCCGGCAATACCCGGAACCTTCTGGATTTTTGCGAACTGAGCCGGGATGGCGACATTGTATCCTTCGGACGGCCGGAAATCATTCACCCGCATTTCACCATGTCGTTCAAGCCGAATCTTGTGAAAAGCGTCATATCGTCGTACAAGGCGATGCGCGACATTCTGAAGCTGCTGTCCAAGACCAAGGAAGAGGAGGCGCTCAAATATTGCGTTGAGAAAAGCCCGAGCCTGCTTTTCCACGAATCGCAATTCACGGTCAAGCGCCGGCGACGTTGAGGGCGAGGCAACAAATCCCGCGTCAGAGGTTTCCCTGGATGCCAAGTATTTGGGCGTTTTCGGCGATTTCGTACAGGGCGCGGAATATATAATAATCGGTGGGGCCGGTGATTTTCATATTGTTCGGCGTGCTTTTCACCAGTCGCATTTCCACGCCGTACAGGCTCAGGAGGTGGGCCGAATCCACGGTCAGAATGCCGTCCTGTTTCGCTCGTTGGTGCAAATCCCAGATCATGCCGTAGCGGAATGCCTGCGGCGCTTTCGCGACATACATGCTTTCCCGGTTGGATATGGCGTCAATGTGCTTGCCATCGCGGCTGCTGACCACGCTTTCCAGAGCCGATTCGGCGGTGATGGCCGTTCCGTACTTCCGGACTGATTCAATATTTTGCGATATGAGTTCTTCGGTGATGAGCGGCCGGACCCCGTCATGGATGAGCACGATATCGTCCGGACGGTGCGTCGGTTCCATTGCTTTCAAGCCATTGTAGATGGATTCGTGTCCGGTATTGCCGCCTGGGGCGATAATGGTGACTTTTCGCATCTCGAAGCGGGCAAGCTGGACCTTGAGCTCCTTGATCCAGCTTTCGAGGCAAACGACGACGATTTCATCGATTTCCGGGTGTTTTTCGAAGTGCTCGAGTGTATAGAGGATGATGGGTTTGCCATGCAATTCAAGAAATTGCTTCGGCTTGGCGCGGGAATTCATCCGGCTGCCCGTTCCGCCTGCGAATATGAGGGACGAGATCATGACTTTTTTCCCGATGCGATTGTTTGCGCCATCCCCTCTGTTGGCCGCCTCATTCGCGGCGCAAAATTCTCCTTGGAAGATCAAGCTGAGTATATCATACGTACTCGCGAGTGGCAAGACGGTTTCCATTTTTCATCGGGCAACAAAGAGTGGCACTGAAGACGCCTTCCGGCAAGACGCAGAGATATCGAAACAATGTGAGTCCGCGCCCCTTTTTGCGCCGACTCCTTGTTTTTTCTTGACCTCCAAGAGTAAATCGGTAGATTATCCACTTGCGTTTTTTGACCTCGACGCAAATCCACAATCCAACGAGGCGGCGTAGCCAAGCGGTAAGGCAATGGTTTGCAAAACCATCATTCCCCGGTTCGATTCCGGGCGCCGCCTCCAGTTTTTCCCCGTCAAATCATTGGTAATGCTTCATTCTGCCCTGAATCATAATGTGTTGCGCAATTCCCAAATCAACCGGGCTAACCGGGCTCTATGAGGCATGCAGCGTCTCCCGAGATGCGAAAGGAAGCTTGCAGGAGATGGTTTTTCGTCTTGACAAAACGCGATGCACGCTGTTATCATAACATGATAGTATATAAGAAAATGCATTTATACCATCTTGATCATCTGCATATTGCCCCTTTGAGCGTCGATTATTTCCTTCATATCATGCAACAGCCTAACTCGGGCACAAGTATCAGCACCGAGCGGAAGTATTATGCAACACTTTCGAGTTTTCTTGAAGCCCGCGATTGGCGACAATATTATGAGTATCAACATAAAAATACGCGACGCAGTGAAGATATTCGGCGACACTACGGTCATATCCGGCTTGTCGCTCGATGTAAGGGGGGGCGAATTCTTCACTCTGCTGGGGCCGTCCGGATGTGGAAAAACCACGCTGCTGCGCATGATAGCGGGGTTCAACAGCATCGAGGGCGGGGACTTCTTTTTTGGCGAACAGAGAATAAACGGCCTCGATCCCTCCCGGCGCAATGTCGGCATGGTGTTTCAGGATTACGCTATTTTTCCCCACATGAGCGTAAGGAAGAATGTCGAGTTCGGCCTCCTGCATCGTCAGGTCGCCAAACCGGAGATGAGAAAACGGGCCGAGGAATTCCTGAATCTCGTCCACATAGGCGAGTACGCCGACAGAATGCCCGCCCGCCTTTCCGGCGGGCAGCGGCAAAGAGTCGCGCTTGCCAGGGCGCTCGTCATTCATCCGGACGTTCTTCTGATGGACGAACCGCTCTCCAATCTTGACGCCAAGCTGCGCGTGGAAATGCGAACCGTGATTAAAAACATCCAGCGCGACGTTGGCATCACCACCATCTACGTGACGCACGATCAGGAAGAGGCAATGGCTGTATCCGACAGAATAGCCGTCATGAAGAGCGGAGTCATACAGCACCTCGGAACGCCAAGCGACATTTACAAGAGACCGGCGAATCTATTTGTCGCCACGTTCATTGGACGGGCCAACGTCATCAAGACCAAGCTTCGAATGGAAAATGATGGTGTTTCCCTGGTCTTCCCCAATGGATACGCCATAAAAATGAACAACGTCAAGGAGGAATTCCACCGCAATATGAATGTCCTGGCGACGTTCCGGCCGGAGGAATTCATGCTTGAACGGAATATGGAGGTTGGCGGGATCCGCGCAGTCACCAAAGACAGCGTATTCCTTGGACAGAATACGACCTATTTTGTCAGATTGGAAACCGGGGAAGACGCAGAAATTGTCCAGGAATCCGGGGAAATACTCCCCAACGGCTCGGATGTGCGCCTCACGCCGAAGGCAGGGAAATTCAACGTTTTTCTTGAGGACGGAAGCAGGAACATCCTGTCCGATGTGAGAGACGACAACTCCGCATTCATGGGGGCCGGCGCGTTATGAATACTGCGTCCACGAAGCGCTTTGACGTCTGGAAGATTTGCAGCATCATCATATTGTTGTTGTTCGCCATTTTCTTCATATGCCCGATGGCCATCATGCTGAAAGGGGCCTTTTCCGGAGAAGGGGGCGAATTTACGCTCGAGCATTTCAAAAAGTTCTTCGACCAGAGATACTACTTCTCCACCCTCATCAACAGCGTGAAATCGACGTCAGCCGTCACGCTGTTGGCTCTCGCGCTCGGCATCCCGTTTGCCTACGTTCATACTTTCTACACCCTGAAGGGTTCCCGACTCCTGTACGTGCTCAGCATTCTGTGCTGCATGTCGGCGCCGTTCATCGGCGCCTACTCGTGGATACTCCTAATGGGGCGTTCCGGCGCGGTGGCTGTCTTTGTCAGGGAGCTTCTGGGCATCCGGTTGGGGAGCATCTACGGCTTCACGGGCATAGTGCTCGTACAGTCGCTGAAGCTGTATCCGCTGGTATTCATTTATATGGTCGGCGCATTCAAGAGTATCGACAGTTCCCTGCTCGAGGCGTCTGAAAGCCTCGGCTGCACAGGCCTCAAGCGCTTTTTCAGAATAACCATGATGTTGTCCATGCCGACGATTCTCGCCGCGGCGCTCTTGGTGTTCATGAGGGCTTTCGCCGATTTCGGCACGCCGTTGCTGATTGGCGAGGGATACCGGACTTTTCCGGTCGAGATTTACAACCAGTATCTGGGGGAACAGGGCGGGAATTACAATTTCGCCGCCGCCATCAGCGTCGTCGCGATCATCATAACGGCGGTCATATTCCTGATTCAGAAGGGCGTATCGTCGCGGTTCGATTTCTCGCTCAATGCCCTGCACCCGGTGCAGCGCAAGGCGCCCAAAGGGGTGTTCGCGGTAGTCATACACGCCTTTGCCTACCTGCTGGTTTTCGTGGCGTTCGTCCCGCAACTTTATATCATTTATATCTCGTTCAGGAACGTCAGTAACAAGATGTTCGCTCCGGGATATTCTCTGGTCAGCTATCGCGCGGCTCTGGACAAACAGGCGGTGCAGGCGGCCACCAATACCATGCTCCTAGGCGGTATTGCGCTGGCATTGATAATTATCCTGGCGGTTATTGTCGCGTATCTTGCCGTTCGCCGCAAGAATCCCCTCAACAGCTTCATAGACGTGACCTCGATGCTGCCCTTCATCATCCCCGGCTCCGTGATTGCCATTGCCCTGGTAATGGCATTCAACAGCGGGCCGCTGGTATTGACCGGAACCTTTTCCATAATGGTGATTGCCGTGTGCATACGGCGTTTGCCCTACACCATACGTTCGTCCGTGGCGAGGCTTCAGCAGATACCGATTAGCACGGAGGAAGCGGCCATAAGCCTGGGCGCGTCGAAACTGTCGGCATTTTTCCGTGTTACCGTACCGATGATGTCGAACGGAATCATCGCGGGTGCAATTCTCAGCTGGGTGGCTATCATCACGGAACTGTCCACCGTGATTATCCTATATAACGCAAGAACCGTGACGCTCACGTTATCGACATACATAGCGGTCAATCGCGGGACGTATGGCACGGCGGCGGCGTTCGCCACCATACTGACGGTGTTTACCACGCTGTCGTTACTCGCCTACATGAAATTGGCCGGTAGCGACGAAGTGAAGCTCTGAGCGGCAAACCATTCCGCCCCTTTGGGCGTGACTGTTTCTCGAGTGAACGGGGGGCGGAAGCGGTCGTAAAGATAGAGCTTGGCCGGAAATCTCGGCATCGGAGCAATGGACAAGGGACTATTTTCGAAAAGGAGATTGTGCCGTGAGGAATTTTTCTAGGATTTTCATGCTTTTGATCGCTGCGGTTGCTCTTTTGGCGAGTATAACCGTGGCAGGCGACAAGGATCCGATGACGGGGTTCGGGAAAATCGGCGGCAAGTTGACCATCTATACGACAACCGACGACGCCAACATTGTGCGCGTCATTCCTCCGTTCGAAGAAAAAACCGGGGTAAAGGTCGACATAATATCCGGCTCGGCCGGCGAGTGCCTTGCCCGCATAAGGGCGGAGAAGGCCAATCCGCAGGGGGATGTCATGTGGGGCGGGCTCACTCCGTCGGATTTCGCCAAGTATTCCGACCTGTGGACGCCGTATCTTTCAATCCACGACGGCGAGTTTCCCAAGGAATACCGCAGCCCGAACGGGGTTTTCAACAATTTCATGATTCAGACCATCAATCTGCTCGTCAACAAAGATCTGGAGGCCGAGCTCGGCATCAAGATAAAGGGATATGCCGACCTGCTCAATCCGGCTTTGAAGGGCAAGATTATTCACGCCGATCCGGCGTCCAGTTCTTCCGCCTGGCGCCACCTGTCGACGCAGCTTCTGGTCATGGGAGGCTATGGCAGCAATGAATCATGGGATTATATCGAGAAGCTGATCCAGAACCTCAACGGGGTGACGACGACCAGTTCCTCCGCGGTATACCGTCAGGTCGCCGAAGGGGAGTATGTCGTCGGCTTGACCTACGAAAACGTGTGCATAGAACTTATTCAATCCGGCGCAAAAAATGTGGAAATTGTCTATATGGAGGAAGGCACGACCGCGTCTCCCTTCGCTTCGGCGATAGTGAAGGACGCCAAGAACCTCGACCAGGCCAAAGCCTTCATTAACTGGCTCACATCGGAAGAGTGTCAGAGGGGTTATGCGGAAAGGTCGTCGTCGCGCCCAGCCAACGCCAACCTGAAGAGCACGAACCCGAATCTCGTCGACTACGACAAGATCAAGGTCGTTGAGGAAGACCAGGACTATCTTGCGAAAAACAAAAGCGCGATCCAGAAAAAGTGGATGGATCTTTGGGCGAAATATAACTGATGCCGCTTCTTGATTTGCCCATGTCAGCGCTTCCCGGCAGGAAGTGTCCTATCGCATCACGCTAACAGCGACGCCAGGCTCGAAACTTTCAATTTCCCCCAAAAACTAACCCCTGAAAAAACCAGGGGTTAGTTTTGTCATTGTGCGCCCGGTAGGGCGCACTCGCTTGGAGGTGTAAGTCCTCTACGGACCCTGATGACGGGAACCGTTATTGGATGATAGCACAATCGATTCTATCATATGGTATGTTGAATGGGTATGAATAACCGCAATGTTGAATTTATAAAGCTGCGAATTTTTTCCATTATCAACATACAAATGTACGAGTGCGGTCAGTGACAGTTATTTTTTTCGTGGGGATGCTTCACACAGGCTTGATGCAAAAAAGCGCTGTGGTATAATCCGGGTTTGCGATGTGGCGATGGTATTCATTAATTTCGCCCGCGGGCCGGGCGTCTTGCCCGGCCGAATCGGAGACGGGTATGGGTGCGAGCGAAACGCCTGTTCAGGACGACACCGCGGCAAGCGTCCGCGCCGCTCTCGAACTCCTCACCGGAGTCGTCAAGCGGCACGCCTTCTATCCGGAAGGCAACGCCGCGCTCCAGCAATCCCTCATGGTGTTTCACGACCGGCTCCGCTCGCTTCTGGAGCGGGAGGGATGTCTTCGCCTCGACGTGCTGAAAAGCCAGCTTGCCTACCGGGGCGAAGTCGTTCTGCAAGAGCAGGGCGGCGAGCGCACGCTTATTTTTCCGCTGTTCCGCGACGGCGTGCAATGGATCGAATTCCAGGAAGGCATTCCCCCGGACGAAGTCGAGGTATTCATCCGGATTGTGAACGATTATCGCGAACTTTCCGACGAGTCGGAAAACGATCTGGTCACCGCGCTGTGGGAGGCCGATCTCCAGCACATACGCCACAAGGCGGTGGACAAATTCTGGGAAGCCGAAACGCTGGTCGACATCTCCACCCTCAAGGCGTCCGGGGCGCCGGGCGGCGATGGCGAAGCTTCGGCCATGCGTCCGGGCACCGGCGCGGGAGCCGGTTCCGGTCGGGGCGGGTGGAGCGCCGGCGCCGGTTCCGGTGGCCAGCGCGCCGCGCCCCACTCGGAAGGTGCGGGCGCGCCCCCCAGGACAAGCGGGGAAATACACGACCCGGCGGTGCGGGTGTTCATGTCGAAGCTGGAAACCGCCCAGGCCGCGCCGGGCGATCCGCGTTTCGCCCCGGGCGGCGACGACTCCACTTTCGACGAATACCAGCCGGAGGACATCGGCGAGTTCTGGAAGCTGACTCCCGGCGAGGAGTCGATTCTTCGGGAATTGATCGCGTCGGAGGAGCACCGGAACAACACCAAGGACTGTCTGGACGTTCTCCTCGCCCTCGCCAACGAGACGCTGGACCTGTCGGATCGGGCGCTGGTGGGGGAGTTCGTGACGGAGGGGATTCATCACATCCTGTCCCAGGGCGATTTCGACTATGTCCGCGCTTTTGTCGAAAAGCTCGCCTCGGCGCGGGAATCGGGCCGTCCGGGCGCTTCGCGCTTTGCCGACGAAATGGCCGGCCGGATCGCCGATGTCGGCGTTCTGGGCGCGCTGAACCAGGTGTGGCCGCGCGCCCGCGCCATACCGGACGCCGCCCTCGTCGCTTTGCGCGATCTGTTCTTCATGCTTCCCTCCGCCGTGATCGCATCGCTGGCGCCGATGCTGTCCCGGTCCGGCGACGCGCGCGTCAAGGCGATTCTCCTGAACGCCATCGCCTACCATGCCGGCCGCGTCCGCACCGATATTTCGCACATCATCGCCGCCATTCCGGCCGGGAGCATTTGCGAATTGATCGGCACCTATACGGCCCGGGGCCTGACGCCTCCCGAAGCGCTGCTGGCAAAGCTGACCCGTCACCAGGATTCGTCCGTGCGGGCGACGGCCGCCCGGGCGCTGGTCGCCGACAGCGCGGAAAACCTCAAAACCGTGTCGCATCTCCTTGACGATCCGGATCGGAATGTCGCCCGCTGGCTTCTCGAACTGTTGGGAAGGGAACGGAACCCGGTCGCCGAACGGCTTCTGCTCGATTATCTCGCGGGCGCGCCCGCGAGGAACGGCGGCAGGGACGAAAAGCATATTCTCGAATGCTACCGCGCCCTCGGCCAGTGCGCCTCGAAGGCGGGCGTCGATTTCCTGCGGGGCGTTCTCATGAAGAAGAATTGGCGCACGCTTTTCGGCCTGGAACACAATTTCCACCGGACCGGCGCCGCCATTGCGCTTTCCCTCATGCCGGCGGCTTCGGGAGCGGCGGAGGTGCTGCGGGACGCGGAAAACAGCCGGTTCCTGGGTATACGCCGGGCGTATGCCCAGGCCGTGCCGGCCATGCGAAAAAAGGCGCGGAATGACCACGAATAGCAATCAGCGAAAGCGGAAGGAACCGCCCGGGGAGCGCCTTCTCCTGTCCCTGTTCAACATGACAAGGGCGGTCAACCTCTATCACGCCACCAACCAGCGCATGTTCGACACCATCGACATGTTCCGCGAAGCGATCGAGGAGATACGGAAGGAGGCCGGCGCGGTCGATCTCCGCCTCCACAACGGCCGTTTCTACCTGAACCGTCAGCTTGTTTCCTGCCCTCCCGCCGCTTTCGCCTCGCTGTCGAAGCTGGCGGACTATCTCCAGGCGCGCGGCGTGCGCGGCTTCCGCTTCGTCGAGACGGAGAAGCTGTGGGACGAACAGGTCATCACCTTCGTCGAGCTGCTGAACCGGGCGGATCGGGAAAAGGAGCCTCTCGCCTGGCTGCAGTCAAATCTGCGCGGCGACGATTTCGCCTGGATCGCCTTACTGGCCGAACAGGATTCCGAACCCGCCGCCCGCGACGGCGGCCAGGTCCCGTCCGCCGGAGGGGGCGGGCCGGCCGGCGGGGGAAGGAGGGCGGACGAGAGCGAAAGGGCGGCGCGCCGCCAAGCCTTGGCCGAGTCGGCGCGGGAAGCCTATTCCCAGGCCCTGACCGCGATGCTGAACACGCTGGGGAAGCTGCCGTCCCAGAAGCGGGTGAGCGTTCAGCGCACCAAGCGGATTATCCAGAACATGATCGATATTCTTTTCGACGACGAGACCGTGCTCCTCGGCCTCGGGACGATCCGCGACTACGATGATTACACCTACACCCATTCGGTCAACGTGGCGATTCTCTCCATGTGCCTCGGGAAGCGCATCGGGCTGCCCCGCGCCACCATCGAGCAGATCGGCCTGTGCGGCCTGTTCCACGATTTGGGCAAGGTCGACGTTCCGGTCGAACTGATCACGAAGCCTGCCCGCCTCACCCCCGACGAATACGAGCAGGTGAAAAAGCACCCGATGTACAGCATCCGCCAGATCCTGCGGTTGAACGCCGATCGCGAGATGAAGTCGAAATTCCTCCTGGCGCCCTTCGAGCACCATATCGGCGTCGATCTGTCCGGCTATCCGCAAACGCACAGGAGAGTGCCGCCGAGCCTGCTCGGGCGCATCCTGAGCATTGCCGATCATTACGACGCCCTGACCTCCAACCGTTCCTACCGTTCCACCGCCTACAGTCCGGATGTCGCGCTGCGGATTATGGTCGAGGAGGCGGGGGGCAAGCTTGATCCCATTCTTCTGAAGGCGTTCATCGATCTGATCGGCGTGCATCCGGTGGGGAGTTTCCTCGAACTCGACACCGGCGAATTCGGCCTGGTCGCGGAAGTGCCGGATCGAGCCGAGCAGGGGCGCCCGATTATCGTGCTTCTCCACCAGAACGACGGCGAATTCATCCTCGGGGACCGCGTGGATTTGGCAGAGCCGGCCGATGGCGGCGTCGGTTTCAAGCGGAATATCGTCTGCTGCATCCATCCTTCCGAATACGGCATTCAGCCCGCCAATTTCCTGATTTGACCCTCGCCAACCCCGCCGCTCCCGCAGTTTGCAATGTGGTATACTCGTTGCGACGCGGAATGGTGGAAATGAAACCGTCATTCAGAGCGGGGTGTCGGGTTGATTTTAACCAATCAGCGTCGCGTACAAATTAACCCGCCGGCT
>JAVBRW010000063.1:0-4678 GCA_031547475.1 Planctomycetota bacterium | reverse complement strand
CAGAACCTAAAAGGCGGGCGGCCACGAGGGCCGCTCCTACCAGTGATCGATGCGTTTGTCACAAGCCGGAAATCGAAACATCAAATGCCTTTCATATATGCATTGTCGCCCATCGCTTCCATCCGCACCTTCACCGCGTTGGCGTGGGCGGTCAGCCCTTCCTTTTCGGCCATGAGAATGATGCGGCGGCCGGTGGCGGCGAGGCGCTGGCGCGAATATTCGATGACCGACATGTCTTTCAGGAAATCGGCGACGCCGAGGCTGGACGAGAAGCGCGCGGCGCCGTTGGTGGGAAGCACGTGGTTGGTGCCGGCGAAATAGTCGCCGACCGGCTCGGACGACCAGGGGCCGAGGAACACGGCGCCGGCGTTGACCACCGACTGCAACAGCCTTCGCGGATCGGCGGTCATGATTTCGAGGTGCTCCGGAGCGATGAGGTTGGCGGCCGTTACCGCTTCGGCCAGATCGCGGCAGACGAACACCGCGCCGTAGCGGGACAGCGCCCGATCGATGGCGGCGGACCGTTCGAGCCCTGCCAGCATGCGTTCCGCCTCTTCCGTCACCCTGGCGGCCAATGCCGCGTCGTTCGTCAGCACCACGCCCGATTCGTAGCCGGAACCGTGCTCGACCTGCGACAGCAAGTCGGCCGCGATGAAAACCGGGTTGGCCGTCTTGTCGGCGATGATGACGATTTCCGACGGCCCGGCCACCGAATCGATGCCGACGGCGCCGAACACCTGCCGCTTGGCGGTGGCGACGTAGGCGTTGCCGGGGCCGACGATTTTGTCCACCCGCCGCACCGGCCCGGCGCCGTAGGCCAGCGCCGCGACGGCCTGCGCGCCGCCCATGCGGTAAATTTCGTCCATTCCGAGATGCTTCGCCGTCGCCAGCATGTAGGGGCAGACGGTGCCGTCCTTCCGGGGCGGAATGGCGACGGCAATCTCCTTCACGCCGGCGATGCGGGCGGGAATGACGTTCATCAAAAGGGAGGAGAACAGGGGCGCGGTGCCGGCGGGGCAATAGACGCCGACCCGGGCGATGGGCAGAATGCGCTTGGCCAGGGTGACGCCTTCGCCGTCGTCGTGGCTGTAGCTTGTGCGCCGCTGGTAGTGGTGGAAGGCATGGATATTTTCCGCCGCCGCCGCTATGGCTTCGAGGAATTCGGGCTCGACCGCGCGCCCCGCCGCATCCAGTTCATCCGGACGGACGCGAAGCGCCTCGAGGTTGGGCAGATCGGCGTCGAATTTGCGGACGTATTCCAAAAGCGCGTCGCCGCCGCGTTTCCGAATGCCGGATATGATTTCGGCGACTTTTACGCCGATGTCGGCGTCCATGTCGCCGCCCCGGTTGACAATGTCCTGAAACCGGGGTTCGGACGGGGAAAAGGGCAGTATGGGGAGCATTACGCTTTCACATTCTTGTCGTTCAGGGCGCTGTCGCGGTATTCGGCCCACTGCTTGTCCGAGGTGACGAAGGAGAAGCGGCCGCGCAGATCGAGGAACAGGCGCCAGATATCGCCGGACAGGCGGTTGATCAATTTCAGCCTGACCAGGTTGTGGAGGAAATCGAACAACTGCACGTAAAACACCTCGGATTCGCCCGATTCCTTGCCGCGCGCGCGATCGGTCGATTCCTGCACGGTGCGCAAGCCTTCCAGCAGCCGCGCCAGATCGCCCAGGTAATCGGCGATTTCGGGGCGGCGGAGGGCCGGGCACTGGTAAATTTTCCGCATGAGCAGGCTGGGCGTCGCTTTCGCCTCGCGGAGAAGCGTTCCCGCCACATCGACCGCGCCGACCAGGTTGTAGGTCGACAGGGCGGTCTCGAACGACAGGATTTCCGCCTTGCCGGGCGCGATGGCGGCCGGCCCCTTGACGCCCGCCGCTTCGCGGCCGAGCGCTTTCAGCGCGTCGTCCGGATCGTCCCCCGCGCCGACGGCCTGCATGAGGGCGGCGCGAAGGTTGGCCACCACCGGCACCATGTCCTCGGACACGTCGAGCCGGTCGACCTGTTTCAACGCCTCGTGGGCGCCGCTCGAGCGGGAATCCAGTTCCGATTCCAGGCGGCGGACCAGGCGGTGCAGCTCGTCGATGAACAAGGACGACGCCTGTCCGGCCGACTGCGACTGCATGGCCTGGATTTCCTTCTCCCGGTTTTCGAGCGCGCGCTGGATGCGGAGGCGCTCCATCCGTTCCGACTCGGCCTCGTTTTTCAGCCGATCGACTTCGAATCGGGCGCGGCGGCTTTCGATATCGACGCCGGTCGCCTGGTTGCGGGCGCGGGTGAGCTCGTTTTTCAACGATTCCGCTTCCGAACCGAGCAGTTTGACCTGGCTTTCCAGTTCGCGGATTTTGGCCTGGAACGAGGTTTCCAGCGTGCGGCGCGCCTCGTCCCACGCCAGCTTGCCCCCCTCCAGTTCGCCCACCCGCATGCGGAGTTCGCCGAGTTCGCGGGACAGCACATCCTTTTCGCTGGCCAATGACGCGCGCCGGCGCTCCTCGGCCAGCGCCCGGCTGCGGAGTTCGCGCGCTTCCGCCTCGGCCGCCATCCACGCCTGCATGTAGCGGTGCGCTTTTTCGGACAAGGTGCCCACGAGGCCGCCGATTTGGTTGGCGATCGACTCCACCTCGCCGGCGCCGTGAAGGGCGGAATATTCCTGGCGGGATTCCGCGCCGGACGGGTACGCCGCCGGCGGAGGCGGCGGAGCCATCGGCCGCGGGGGCGCGGGCGGCGGAGGAGGCTGTGCCGGAGCGGCGGCGGCCAGCACCTGATGCACCGCCGGGGAATTCATGTCGAGGACCAGCGTCTCGGCGTTGGGCTGCGGTTCGGGCGGTGCCGCCGGTTTGGCGAGGGGAACCGGCGGGGGCGGAGGAGCCGCGTCCGTCACCTGCTTCAGCAGCGCGTCCATGTCGATATCGCCGACCTCGGCCGTGTCGCGTTTGGCCTGGTCTTTGGCAATCACATCGGTGTCGCCATCGGCGGCGACCGTGGTATCGCCCCATGCGTCCGGGTTGGCGCTGGCGCTCATCCTGGCGTCGACGTCGGCCTTGACGTCGGCGATGGAGGAAAGGAGGGCGTCCAGTTCCGCCGTGTCGGTGCCGGGAGCGCTTCCCGCCCCCTCTTCCCTGCCGGCGACGCCGTTGGCGAACAGGGTTTCGATGTCGTCCTGGCTGACAGATCCGTGTTCTCCCGTTTCCGTATCGCCGACCGGCGGCGGCTCGTCCGGCGCCGCGGCCGGCGCGGGCGTCGTGGCGGCGCTCACGGCGGCGAACAATGCGTCGATGTCGTCCTGTCCGGCAACGCCTTCGAGGTTGGGATCGCCCGCCGGCTCCGGCTCCGGATCGGGCGGCAGCGTTCCGGCGCCGCCGACCGAGGCGAACAACGCGTCAATATCGTCCTGATTGGCCGCGCCCTCGAAACTGGGTTCGGATTCGGCCGGTGCCGGGGGAGTCGGAGGCGGCGCGGAGGGAGCGGGCTTGGGCGCCGGCGCCGGTGCGATGTCGCCGCCGCCGACCGCGGCGAACAGCGCGTCGATATCGTCCTGGCTGGCGGCGCCGCGTTCGCTTTCGTCCGCCGCCGGGGCGGGAGCGGCGTCGCTTCCCCCCCCGACCAGGGCGTCTTGCAGCAATTTGTCAATGTCGTCCTGGTTTATATCGCTCATTTGTCGTCTTCCTGCATACGCGCATCCCCGAATGCGTTGGCCGTTTCCCCGGATGTCGGCCGCATTCCCCATCATACGGGAACGATAGGGGGAACGCAAGACAAGCCTGTTTCCAACTAACAATTAACAATAGCCAAGTATAATTGTTAATTGACTCATTAGATCATCATTGTTCATTGTTAATTCCGTTCTCCCCTTCCGGCTCTTCCTCCCGCAACCCTTCGGAGGGAGGCTCAAGCGCCGCCGCCGCCTTGGCGCGTTCCTCCTCCTCCAACGCTTGTTCGAGCGCTTCGGATTCGGCCGTTTCCAGCGCTTTTATCGCTTCGCCCGCCTCGACCGCCGTGCGGGCGGCCGCTTCGGATTCGATGCGCTGATCAATGCCCCGGAGCGCGCCCAGCCAGGTGAAAAACGCGTTCCGATCCACCAGAAATGTGCCGCCCTCGTCGTCCTGGTAGGGAACGTCGCGCCCGCGCGGAGGCAGAAGAACGATATGCCGTTCCGCCCCGCCGCCGGCCAGACGCAATTTCAGCAGGCCGGACGCGCTGACCGGCGCCTCCAGCTTGTAAAACGCCGAAACCTTCCATTCGAGAGGCGTCAGAACGAGGCTGGCCGCTTCGGCCGGATCCAGTCGGGTCTGGCCGGCGGAAGTCACCACTTCCCATTCGCCCGACGCGGTGCGGCCGGCCGACAGCACCGCGTCGCCCCGGTCGGCGGTGGTCAGTTCGAGGCTTGTCACCTGTTCCGGCACCAGGCCGGCGAACACGGTTCCGAGATCCATTATTTCGAAAAACTCGGGGAACATGGACGCGGCGTCCGCATCGTCGGTGGAGAACATGACAACGCCGTCAACCAACACGTAGCGCCACGGGAAAACCGGGTGCCGGCCGCCGAGGCGGTATGGGTGGACGTGCCCGTCCCGGTGCGTCACCTCGACCAGCGCCCCGCCGAAGGCGGGGCGGCCGGGCCGGGTTCCCTGATCGGCGTAATCGGCCGGACGCCAGCCCGCCAGCACCTTGGCCA
>JAVBRW010000142.1:0-3354 GCA_031547475.1 Planctomycetota bacterium | reverse complement strand
ACCGTGCTGGTCGATCTCGGCCACCACCTTTTGAAGGATCTGCCGCAGCCGGAGCACCTGATCCAGGTGGCCGGGCCGGGCCTCACGCGTGAGTTCCCGCCGCCACGTACGCTCCCGCGCCGGCGGCGACGGTGACGCCGGCTCCGGTTTCCGTTGCTCCCGCCGCGTCGGCGCCGGCGCGGCCTCCGGTCGCGGCCAGCGTGCCGATGGCTTCGCCCGCGCCGGTGGCGGCTCCGGCGCCCGCCGTCGCCTCGCGCCGGGGAGCGCGTCCGCTGACCATTTCCCCGCCGTCCCGCTCCATGCCGGACGAGTATTTCAATCTGCCCATCGACGACGAAGGCATTCCCGGCGTGGTCATGCCGGAGATCGACGGCTCCTATGCCGAGCCGGGCGGCAGCGTCGCCGCCGTGGGCAGGCCGAGGCAGCTCGGCTTGACCATCCGGCAGTTGGCGCCGTGGTTCTCGCTGGCGAAGGGAAGCGAAGGCGAAGCGCTCGACGCCAAAAAGCGCGGCGACGACGCGGCCTACAAGGATCAGCTTGGCAAATCCATCGGCGCCTACATGGATATCGTCAATATGGCCGACGCTTCCACCGACGCGCGGGAAGAAGCGTGGTACGGCATCGCCCGCTGCGAATACCGGCTCGCCAACTGGTGGAAAGCGTTCGAGGCGCTCGAGCGCTCGTTCCCCGAATATTACGAGAAAAACGAGGTGGCGGGCAGGATGAAGCTCGAGATGTATATCGGCGAACGCATGTGGCGCATGGGGAACGAAACCGTCGCCGACGCCAAATCGATCGACGGCAAGCCGCTCACCGGCTATCAGGCCGCGTCCCGCATCTACGGAGCCGCAGTGTTCAACAACCCGACCGATCCCGACACGGCGCTGGCGCTTCTGCGGCGCGGGGATTCGGCCGCGCTCGATCAGAACTGGAAGGAAGCGTCCCGCTATTACCGCCAGGTGGTCGAATATTTCCCGGAAAGCGAACAGGCCATGCAGGCGCGGTCGTCCCTTACCGAGTCGATCTACCGCCAGGAATGGCCGACCGGCTTCCCCGAAGCGGCGCGGACCGATGTCGCGTCCCTCATGGACGATGTCGAGCGGGCCGACAGCCGCCTGTCCGGCGAGGCGGAGGAACGCCGACAGCGCGCCGTCTCCCTGGCCAACAACCTCGAAGCCGAGACCAAGCTTCGCCACGCCAAAGAATACCTGAAATCCTTCCGCGTCAAAAAGTCCCGCGATGCCGCCGTCTTCCTCTTGGGAGACGTCTGCTCCCGCTACCCCAACACGACCCAGGCCAATGAAGCGGCCGATATTCTCCGGGGCATGGGCATCGAGCCCCCGGTCCAGTTGTCGGACGGCAAGCGCTTCCCGCTGACGGTCGGCTGGTCCGGCCGCGAAGACGGTCCGACGCAGGAAGATGCGGGAATGAGCGGAGGATTGGTCCGCTTGGAGGGACACAATGACAATGGGGGAGGTGTTGGCTCCCCGAGCGATGGCGTGGAACCGAATTTTGAGGCGGAATAACAATCGATTCGCATTGGCGGAGGAATGATTAATGACAACCCATTTGGCGGAACCGGGGGTTGATAAACAGAAGTCTCTTCCAAAAGGCTTTTTTCCCGAAGCATCCAGGCTAATTACCATGGATGGCAGGGATTATGTCATGATTCCGCTTGACGAGTTCGATGAGTGGTACGAGGATGAGATCGATAAGGCGCTTGTCGAGGATTTGAAATACGAAGACAAAGGCCCGGGTATTCCCATCGAGGAAATCCTTAATGATGTGGAAAAGAAAAAACACCGCGAAGCGGAAATGCGAGTTGGTGGCAAATGACGTATCGAGTCGAGTTCACCGGCAGATCCCGAAAGCAATTGAACGAATTCGATGCGACATTGATGGAACGGTTGGCAAATGCCGCGTTGCGGTTGGGTGACAATCCCAGACCTCAAGGGTGTAAAAAAGTTGTTGGTACCGACTATTTTCGAATCAGGGTTGGCATGTACCGAATTCTTTATACGATACAGGATGATTTGATACTGGTTGAAATCGTCCGTATCGCTCATCGCAGCAAGGCATACAGAGGATTGTAAAAATACAGTTTACGCTACGAACCAATGCCGCTATCATGTTTTATTCTTGTTCGCGGCCAATTTGTCATTTTTTAGGGAGCGCGGTGCATGGGTAAACACCATATGGGTTGGAGTGTCCGCATCGTCCTGATTGCCGGGACAATCCTGTTCTGGTCCGCCGGGGTTTTCGCGGCGGGCGATTGGGAGTGGACGGCCGGGCAGGGGTGGTCGATGGGGGCGGGGGTGTCGAGGCCGACGCCGAAGGAACAGCTCCAGTACGCGTACGAACTGGAACAGCGGGGCGAGTTCATGGACTCGGCCCGCCAATACTTTCTCCTGGTGCAGAATTTCCCCAATTCGCAGGAGGCCGGCGTCGGGTTGCAGCGCCTCGCCCGCTGCCTGTTCGAGATGGAGAACTACTACACCTCGTATAAGGCGATCGAACAGGTCATCAAAACCTACCCCAACACCGGCCGCATGTCCGATCTGGTGGAAATCGAGCTCCGCATCGCCAAACGCATGATGATGTCGGAAACGCCCGATCTCCTCGCCGCCAAGGACGACAACACCCGCGCCGCCAACGTTCGCCGCGCCCTCGAGATTGTCAATGCCGTCATCGAGCACGATCCCTACGGCCCGGTCGCGGCGGAAGCGTATCTGGTCAAGGGCGAGGGCAACCTCTATATCGGCGAAATCAATGTCGCCCGCACCGCCTTCGAAACGGTCCGGGACGAGTTCCCCCGATCCGACTATGTCGAGCGCGCCCGTTTGGGCGTTCTCCGCTGCGATCAGATGGTCGGCCAGGCCAAGCCGCAGGAGCTTCAGGAACAGATCGATCTTGTACGCGAGGAGGAAAAGCGCCGCCAGAGTGCGGCCCAGGGCGATGCCGACGAGTTCGACGAGGTGGAGCAGTCCATCCGCCAGGGCAACGAGGTGGAAGCGGCCAAGATGATGGACCAGGCCGAGCAATACCGCCGCATGGGCACCCGCTCCGGCGTCAAGGCTTCCGAGTTCCTCTACAAGGAAATCGCCCGCCGCTATCCCTCCACCCCGCAGGCCGAACAGGCCATGGCCAGGCTCGGCAAGCTGAAAATCCCCAAGGAGGAAGGCAGGATCGCCAGCACCATCAAAAACATCAAACTCAATCCGTTCGACTGGAACAAGGATCCCGAGCCGCCGTGGATTGTGCCGCAACTGCCGGCCGAAGACATGGTCATGGTCGATACCGGCATCGGCCCCATCGCCGGCGTCCCCGAGACCGGCCCGCCCGCCACCGCCGGCG
>JAVBRW010000198.1:0-10883 GCA_031547475.1 Planctomycetota bacterium | reverse complement strand
CGCACACGCCCTGTCTTTTGACCCTCCGGACCCCGGGCAACCGGGGCTTCCGTACGGGTAACGCAAGGGAACCTCTAGAAAATTCCCTTTACCACATCACCAAAATTAGCCGCGTTCACACGCGGGCGATCGCGGAAAATTTTTATTTTTTGGATTGCGGGGACATGTTGCGCAATTGGCGGTTCAATTGCGTTACGTGTCCCCGTAATCCGGGGCAGCGTGGGAATTCAGGCTGACTTCGGAAGGCTTGACCGGAATTCGGGGACACGTAACGCAATTGAACCGCCAATTGCGCAACATGTCCCCGAATTCCCCGCATTCTTCGCAGATTGAACCGCGCGATGGGAATGCGCCGTCTTTGGCCTTGCAATCGCCCTGACGGAGTGGTATAAAACATTATTATGTCAATTTCTGCCGGACAGGTTCCGTTCTCCGCGAAAGAAAATCCCCCGTACGGGACAGTAGTTACGGTCGCGGCGGCGCGAAGCGTTGCCCATTGCCTGCAAAAAGGGTAAGTTGATGCGCGCAAAAATTCTGGTTGCGGTCCTGGCGGCCGCTCTTCCCCTGTTTTCCGCCATGGCCCAGGAACAACTGGCCCATGCCATTTACGTCAAGGTGAACGGCAAGACCATATCCCAGGACAATGTTCTCGAAGCGGTGCGGTACATAGTCAAACGCGAGTACAACGGCGTCGTGCCCGAGGACGAGGAAGTGCTGGAAGACATCCAGAAGGCGGCGCTCCGCGATCTCATCCGCACCATCCTCATCCACGACGAAGCCAAGTCGCTCAGCATCAAGATCGATCCCGGCATGTCGAAAAGGAACCAGGCGCAGTCCGGCCTGAAGCCCGAGGAAATCACCCCCACCATCCGCCGCATGCTGGAGGCGGACGACCTGTTCGAAGACATCATGGCCCAGTCCGGCACGCCGATCATGCAGCCGTCCCCCAAGGAGGTCAGGGACTTCTACGCCCAGCACAAGGAGGAATTCCGCACCAACGCCTTCATCATCGTCCGCACCATATTCAT
This sequence comes from Planctomycetota bacterium, assembly GCA_031547475.1. Classification (GTDB taxonomy): domain Bacteria; phylum Planctomycetota; class SZUA-567; order SZUA-567; family SZUA-567; genus JAJBSZ01. Next base: position 9,855 of record JAVBRW010000198.1, on the reverse strand, counting down.
CTCGGCCGACGGCTCGCGGGCGCAGGCCCATTTCAAGGACAAGGCGGAGGCGATTATCCGCGAGCTCGAAGCGGTCCCCCTGTCCTCCCGCACCGAAGCGTTCGCCAAAAAGGCGGGCGAGGTGAGCGAGGACATTTTCGCCCGCTACGGCGGCCTGTTGACCGCCGACAGCCCGGAGAAGTGGATTCCGAAGGATTTCGGCAACGAGGATCCGGAAGGCAAGCCCATATTCCCCGTCCAGATGGTCGAGACCATCCGCAAGTTGAACCAGAAGGGCGAACTCCGCCTGGCGGTGAGCCAGGACGGCATGCACGTCATGTACTGCGAGGACGTCCGGGGCGGAAAAATCATCGGCTGGGACGAAGCGTCCCGCATCATCGACTTCGTCCTCAAGCAGCGCACCAAGAACACCCGCATGCGCGCCTGGATCAACCGCGTCTACGACCGCTCCGACGTGCGCTGGCACGACGGCACCCGCTTTGAGAAGGAGGCGCTGACCGAAGCGCTTCTGCCTTCCGAAAAATCCGGAAACATGTAGCCATGCCCCCAACGACCGCCGGGATACAGTCCCAGCAGACCGTGGCCAGCAACGGAATGGTGCAGTGCATACTGTGCGGGCACAGCTTCCATCCCGGCAACACCGGCGGCTTCGTCTACTGCGCCGCCTGCGGCAGGCGGTTCAACCCGCGCTCGCCGTTGGACGAGACGGTCATCGCCTCGGCGACCGATTCGGCCGCACCCGCCGGGGAGGAACCGATCGCGGGCGACGCGCCGCCGGCCGGCGCCAGCCGCCGCTTCGGCGACTACGACATCGTCGACGAAATCGCCCGGGGCGGCATGGGCGTCGTCTACCTGGCGCGGCAGCGGGTGCTGAAGCGGGTGGTGGCGCTGAAGGTGCTCCGGAGCGGCGACAACGCCAGCGTCGAGGAGCGCGAGCGCCTCCTCCGGGAAGCCAAGGCGGCCGCCGGCCTCAGCCACCCGAACATCGTCCCCATCCACGAATTTTCCATACACCAGGGCCAGCCCTATTTCACCATGGACTTCATCGAGGGCCAGCCGCTCGATCGCGTCCTGGAAAAAGGCCCGCTGCACACCCGCGAAGCGGTCGTCATCATCGAAACGGTCGCCCGGGCCATTTCCTACGCCCACGCACGCGGAATCATCCACCGCGACCTGAAGCCGGCCAACATCATCATCAACCCGGACGGCAGACCGATGATCACCGATTTCGGCCTGGCGGTGCAGATGTCGCGGGAAGAGGACGAGGAAAAGCAGAAACGCATGACCCTGGCCGGCTGCGCCATGGGAACCATCCCCTACGCGCCTCCGGAGCAGGCGGCCGGGAAAATCGACCAGATCACCGAACGGTCCGACGTCTACGCCATGGGCGCCGTCCTCTACGAAACCGTGACCGGCCGCCCGCCCTTCACCGGCTTCACCCAGTTCGAACTGATGCGGCGGGTCATCAACCAGGATCCGGTGCCGCCCCGGCAACTGACCCCCAAGGTCCACCGCGACGTCGAGACCATCATCCTGAAATGCCTGGAAAAGGATCCGCGCCGCCGCTACGTTTCGGCCAAGGCGTTCGCCGACGACTGCCAGTCGTTCCTCAAGGGCGAAGTGATCGCCGCCCGCCCGGCCACCCTTGCCTACCGCTGCAAGCGCTTTCTCCAGCGCCGGCCGCTCCTCACCTTCCTGTCCGCCTGCGTCGTCGTCCTGTCGCTGGCGGTGTGGACCGGCATCGACCATTTCCGCGCCCTCGCCAAGGAAAAGGAGGCGACCGAGCAGGCGCTCGAGGTCTCCCTCGCCGCCGCCGAGCGCATCGCCATGGAAAAAGAGGAGACGGAAAAGCAGGTGCGCCGCGAATGGCGGACCGAGTACAACATCAACTTCGACTACGCGTTCCGCTGGGAGGCGGACATGGAGAAGTCGCACCGTTTCGAATTGCCGTGGCTCAACCCGAAACAGGCGCGCCTCCTCGCCGACCCGCCCCGCCTGGCCCTCGCCGACACCGAAAGCCAGGGGGGCATTTCCGAATCGCCCCTCCACGGCAAGGCCGATCTCGGCTTCCCCTTCTCCATCCCCCGCGACGTCCGCATCACGCTCCGCCTCCAGACGCCGGCCGAGCAGGTCGGGGAACTTCTCATCATGCTGGACGTCGACCGCAACTACCAGCCCCACCTCGGCACCACCGCCATCCGCTTCGGCAGCTACGCCCATCCCGGCGCCGCCTTCTACCGAAGCGAAACCGTGCTGGCCGAGGCGCCGGCCTTCGCCCTCAAGCCGGGCACCCAATCGGAATTGGTCCTGGAGCGGGCCGACGACAAGCTGAAAGCCTACCTCGACGGCAAGCTCGTCCTCGAATCGGACGATCCGCCCGCCATGTTCAACGCCGACAACGGGCGCATGACCATCGATGTCAAGGACGGGACGCTGGAATTCTTCGATCTGGCGGTGGAACTGCGGGGCATGAGCCGGAACCTGGTCGCCAGCCTTTTGGAAATAGCCAACACCATGGCGGCCCGGGGCCGCGCCGACCTGGCCCACCGCCTGTACATCAACGTGCTCCTGGAACCCACCGACGCCCAGAACCGCCTGCGGGCCGTCCGCGGCTACGCGCGCTCGCTCTGGCAGACGCTGAACCGCCGCGATCGCGGCGTCGCCGGCATCCAGGGCGCCTGCACCGATCTGAACGCGCAGCTCCAGGCCGCCAACCGCGTGCGCCCGGGCGAACTCGACTACCTGATCGCCCTCGCCCTGTCCTTCAACCCCTCCACCGCCCGCGAAGGCACGCTGGCCCTGGAGCGGCTCGACCGGGCGGCGGCGGTGGCGTACTCCGCCGGCAGCGAGGCGGACAGCGAATACGGCGATCTGGCGAAGCTGGAAACAATGTTCGTCTACCTCAGGATGGGCATGCTCGGCGAGGCGGCGCGCCGCTTCAGCATCATGCACGAGGACGGCACCACCAACCGCCTCTACGACAAGTTCGGCGCCGAACTCGGGGGCGGCGGCCAGGCCGCCCTCCTCCTGGAAAAAATCGATCCGCTCATCCGGGGCGAGGAGGATCTGGACACCGCCGCCGCGCTGCTCCGCGCCGCCGCCGCCATCTCCCCCACCAGCCGCGAATGCGCCAACCGTTTCCGCCGCCTGAGCCGGGTGCTGGAGCGCCACGGCGATTCCGCCAAGGCGGTCGAATACATGCACTGGGCCGAACGCCTGTCGCCGGACTGGTTCAGGCCCTATCTGGACGAGGCGCAGATCCAGTACAGCCAGGGCAACGCCGGACGGGCCGAGGAAGCGCTCGAACGCGCCCGGGCGGCCATTCCGCAATCCCTCGAACTCCAGCTCGGCGTCGCCAAAATGTACCTGGACGAACTGCCGCCCGCCTACCAGGACGCGGCCAAGGCGGAGGAGGCGGCCAGGAGCGCCATCGCCCTGTCGCAGAACCGCAACCCGGCCGCCCAGGAGCTGTGCGCCTTCGCCCTTGCCCGCCTGGGCAAACTGGACGAGGCCTTGTCCATGATCAATTCCGCCATCGAACTGGAATCGACCGAAGCGCGGATCAAATTCCGCGACGAATTGGCTCTCAAGGTTTTCAGCAACCGCCACAACGAGGAATCCGCCAAATGATCAAGCCTCTTTCCGCCGCGCTGGCGGCGATCCTTTGCCTGGCCGGGTTCGCCCGTTCGGAAGACGCTCCGCCGGTTTCCCCGAGACCGCGCAGCCAGCCGCAGATGGTGGTGCGGGCGGCCGCTCCGGCGAACTTCCGGCGCATTTTCGATTCGCGGCAGGGGCGCGCCCTCGGCCTGTCCGGAGCGGATCGAACCGGCCGCATCACCGGCTTGAACACCGGGCCGCAATCCTGGCGGGCCTTTTTGGACCAATTGGACGAGAAAGGCGCGAAGAAATTCTGGTTCTGCCTGCTTCAGGGCGCCGGCGTTCTCGAGCGGCAGGCGGCAGGCATGGGCTGGGAAGCGCCGCCCGGAAACGACCCGGCGCGGACAAGCGAATGGCTGGCCGGCATGGGGTTCGATCCGGCGAAAATGGCGCTCGAGGTGGCCGCCGACCGCCGGGTGACGGCGGCGAGGGACAAATCAGTCCTCCGGGATCTGCTGGACGGCGGCGTTCCGGAAGGCCCGGATCGCGACTGGGCCGATACCCTCGCCGCATTCATGAAAGGCAACCCCGCCGGCGTCGGCGTCTGGTTCAATCCCCGACCCGTCCTCGGCCTCGCCGCTTTGCTGACCGGCGTGGACGCGCGCACGGAACTGGCGCGGTTCAAGCTCAAACAGCCGACCTCCGCCAGCCTCGATTTTCTTCCCGACGGCGACCATATCGGCATTACCGCCTGTTTCAACGGCATGCTGCCCGCGCCGCCCCAGCTGTCGGACGACGCGCGGCTCGCCCTTTCCGTCGCGCCCGCCCGGCCGGAAGCGGTCCGCCTGACCGTGGCGGCGCCCGGCGAATATCTCCAAACACTCGGCCTCGACCGCAACCATCTCTATCCCCTCAATCTCGACATGGGCGCGCTCATCCCCCGCGCCGCCACCCTCACAGCCTGGCAGGACGACGACGGCGGCGTCCGCTGGTCGCTGGTCTGCCTCATGGGGGACAAGGCGAAATTCCGCCGCCAGTGGCGGCGGTTAATGGACTGGCTGGACATTTTCGCCAAATCGCCCAATGCGAACGTGCGAACGAAAGAGGTGACGGGCGGCGGCGAAACCATCCGGCTGGTGCGCATCGGCGATTTTACCCTGGCGGCAAAAATCGGCGAAACCGCCGGAGCCGGCGGCGACGACGCGCTTCTCGCGCTGGCCGGCTGGGCGGAAGATCTGCCCGGCGCGGCCGACGTGTCGATCGGCGAAAGCGAATCGCCGCGCCTGCTTGAATGGGACGTCAGCCTGAGCGCAGGCGAGAAGAGGGCGGTGGCGGAGGAAGTGGCGTTCCAGATGCAACAGATCGGCCACGCCCCGCCCGATGCGGCGAGTCTGGCGGCAATCATTCCGGACAGCGAGATCGGCCGGCTGAGCGTCGTCGGCGACGCCGTGGTGGCGGAGTCCCCCAAAAGCATGGCCGCCTGGCTGGCGCCGGCATTGCCGATGGTGAAAGAGCATGTGGAAAAAAGATTGCTGGTGCGGTGATATGCCCAAAACGAATTGGTTTTGGCCAAACGTAAATCCCAAGCCCAAAGCGCGTGCGAAGGTTATGGGGTTGAATAACCGAAAACCATACGCGCTTTGGTATATACCGAAGCCATTTTGATTTTCGGCTTTCAAGTTGCGGCAAACGCATCGAATTGCGGTAGGGGCGGCCCTTGGGGCCGCCCGCGTTTCGCACACGAATGCCTTGCTCCGTAGCCAAATCGCCGATGAAAGGCGGGCGGCCACAAGGGCCGCCCCTACCGTAAAACGATGCGCTTGCCGCGGACAAGAAACCGAATTTCAAAATAACCCCGGTATAGCATCCCCCTCCTCCTATTTCACGCAAATAAATACGACGCTTCGTGGATATCCCGCGAAAAGCGCGAACCTTCGTCGCGTTAAGGTCAATGAAATGAGGCTACAACGCAATTCATGCAAATAATCGATAAAAATCCATAAAAAATCCTATCAATGACTGTTTTATGGAATATAATGACAATATAAGCATAAAACAGCCATATAAATTATCCCTGCTCGCGCGCATTCTATACCCAAAGCGAATTGGTTTTGGGTATATCCCGACACCTGCACTTTGCCCTTCGGTATTTTTTGCGTTCGCGCTCCATATTCGACTTGTCACCCATTGTTTCCGCTCCGGACAAAGGAAAACACGTTATGAGCAAAGTCAACGAAATCACCCGCGAATCATGGATTTTGAACACTTTTCCGGAATGGGGAACCTGGCTCAACGAAGAGATCGAACAGGAACAGGTGGCCAAAGGCACCTTCTCCATATGGTGGCTGGGCTGCACCGGCATTTGGCTGAAAACGGAAAACGCCACCAATTTGTGCATCGATTTCTGGTGCGGGACGGGGAAGCGGAGCCGGAAAAACCCGTACATCGATCCCGAGCACCAGATGGCCCGCATGTGCGGCGGCAAAAAGCTGCAGCCCAACCTCAGGATGACGCCGTTCGTCCTCGATCCCTTCGCCATCAAGCAGATCGACGCCATCATTTCCACCCACGATCACAACGACCACATCGACGCCAACGTCGCGGCGGCGGTGCTCAAGAACCGGCCGGAAACCCCGTTCATCGGCCCCCGGGCCTGCGTGGACAAGTGGATCGCCTGGGGCGTGCCGGCCGAACAGTGCTTCGCCATGAAGCCGGGCGACACCCGAAAAATCAAGGATGTCGAAATCGTCGCGGTCGAATCGTTCGATCGCACCGCCCTCATCACAGCCCCGCCGAAAGGCAGCCTCAAGGGCGTGTTCCCCGACTACATGGACGCGAAGGCGGTCAACTACATCGTCAAGACGCCGGGCGGCACCCTCTACCACAGCGGCGATTCGCACTATTCGAACTATTACGCCAAGCACGGGAACGATCACCGAATCGACGTCGCCCTCGGCTCGTTCGGCGAAAACCCCCGGGGCATCACGGACAAAATGACCTCCTGCGACATCCTGCGCATGGCGGAAGCGCTCAAGACCAAGGTCGTCATCCCCTTCCACCACGACATCTGGAGCAATTTCCAGGCCGACCCGATGGAAATCAGCGTGCTCTACGACATGAAAAAATACCGGCTCAAATACGAGTTCAAACCGTATATCCTGCAGGTGGGCGGGAAATTCACCTTCCCCGACGACAAGGACGGCCGCGAATACCATTATCCGCGCGGGTTCGACGACTGCTTCACCGGCGAGATCAACCTTCCCTACACCTCTTTCCTGTAAAGGACCCAAAGGCATGGCCATTCCCCATCTCCAGGTCGCACTGGACAATCTGTCGCTCGAATCGGCGCTGGACTCGACCCGCGTCCTCGCCCAGCACGTCGACGTCATCGAGGCCGGAACCATTCTCTGCTACGCCGCCGGCGCGCCGCACGCGGTGCGGGTTTTGCGCTCGCTCTATCCCGACAAGATAATCGTGGCCGATCTCAAGGTCGCCGACGCCGGGGCGGTTTTGGCCGACATGGTGTTCGGCGCCGGCGCCACCTGGATGACGGTCATCTGCAGCGCTCCCCTGGCGACCATGCAGAAAGCGCACGAGGTCGCGGTGAAAAAGGGCGGCGAAATTCAAATTGAACTTTACGGCAACTGGACATATGATGAGGCTCGGGAATGGCGTAAAATCGGCATAAAACAGGCGATATACCACCGCGGCCGCGACGCCCAGGCGGCGGGCCAGACCTGGTCGGCCGAGGATATCGACAAGGCGCGGAAGCTGTGCGAGCTGGGGTTCGAGGTGTCGATGACCGGCGGGCTCGAGGTGGCGGACATCAGGCATTTCCAGGGCCTGACCGTCAAGTCGTTCATCGTCGGCCGCACGCTCCGGGACTGCCCGAGCCCCGCCGGCATGGCCGCCGATTTCAAGGCCGAATTCGCCAAATATTGGCGCTAGGAGAGGAGGACGCGAACACGCGCCGGCGGGCGCGCGCCCTTCCCCGCCGCGCCCGGAATCATGAAGAGGAATGAGCCGGAAATGAAGAGAAACGTGTTCGTCATACAGTCGCGCCGGGACAGCATCCGCGCCCGCATCAAGGAAACCGGAAGCGTCAGCGTCTACGAGATGAGCCGCATATTCGACGTTTCGGAATCGACCATCCGCCGCGATCTCGAGGCGATAGAGGACAAGGGCGTGATCCGCTTCCACGGCGGCATGAAGGTGAACGAGCGGGAAAGCGTGTTCGAGGAGAAAAACGTCCTGTCCGCCGACCTCAAGGACGCCATCGCCGCCAGGGCGGCGGAGATGATCCAGGACGGGCAAACGATTTTCCTGAACGCCGGCACCACCACCCTGGCCTTGTTCCGCCGGATAAAGGACAGGGACATCTGCATCGTGACCAACAACGTGGTGACGGTGACGGAGCCGGGGCCGTTCAGGGCCGAGCTTATCCTGGTGGGCGGCCATTTCCGCGCCCGATCGCGTTCGCTCGTCGGCGGCATGGCCGGGATTACCTTGTCGCAGGCCTACGCCGATCTTTGTTTCCTCGGCACCAACGGCGTGTCGCCGGAGCGCGGCCTCACCACCATCCTGCACCAGGAGTCGGAGGTGAACCGCATCATGGGCGAGCGCTCCCGGAAGGTGGTGTGCATAGCCGACAGTTCGAAACTCGGCATCGACGCGGGCTTCGTCTCGCTGCCGCTCGACAGGGTGTCGGCCCTTATCACCGATCACGGCGCCGACAGGGCCGTGTTGGACAAATTGAAGCGGGGCGGCGTCGACATCCTGCTGTCCAACGGCCGCAACAGAGGGTAGAAAATCATCGCCGCGCCGCCGCGCTCCCGGCGGGCGGCCGTACAAAGCGACCTCATCACGAACGCACCGCGTCTTTTCCCCGGCGGAAAAGCCCATCGCAAACGCAATCCGGCCCGTCACCCATGAATGGCCCCCCGGGGTCGAATTCGGGCGGAGGTGTTGTTCTTTCTTGGGGAAACAGCATGGACACCATGGGCATAGCCAGACCCAATTCCAGCCCGGCGTGGGACGTCATCCTGGCGGATCACCGCAAGCTCGACATGGCCAGGCGCATGGCGGTCCGGCGCGAGGAATACCTCGACCACATGACGTTCAGGGCCAACCGCCGGACGCTGTTCCACGAGCCGCTCGGCCCCCTGCCCGGCGTCAAGGAGGCGTGGCGCGACCAGGGCGCGAGCGAGGGCGAAACCGATTTTTCCGCCTTCCCCTATGTCGCGCCGCTGTTCGCCGACATGGGCGTCGTCACCGGCTATTACGGCCCCGACCGGACGGAAATAGTGAAGGACGACGGGCGGGAGCTGGTGTTCCTGAACCAGATGGGCGTCAGGCATAAAATGATTCGCGGCAGCTCCACCATTGCGCTGCCGATGGAATGGCCGGTCAAAAACGCGGCCGATTGGGAACGGATCAAGCCTTTCTACCTCTACGATTCCGGACGCATCCCCGCCGGCATGGCGGAACGCTGCCGGAAGCTGAAAGAGGAAGGCTATGTCATTTGCGCCAACATCCCCGGCGGTTTCGACGAAGTGCGGATACTGCTCGGGGACGAGGAAGCGATTGTCGCGCCGTACGAACAGCCCGAACTGGTGGCGGACATCCTCGATACCGTCGGCGCGACGGCGATCAGGGTTTTGACCGAGGCGGCGGCGCTGTGCTGCCCGGATCAACTGAACGTTCACGAAGACATGGCGGGGAAAAGCGGCCCGCTCTGGGGGCCGGCGCAGGTGCGGGAGTTCATGGTCCCCTATTACCGGCGCGTGTGGGACGCGGTCCGCCCCCTCGGCTGCCGGATTTTCAACGTCGATTCCGACGGCGACTGCAACGCCATCATGGACAGCCTCCTGGAGGGCGGCATCAACATGTTCCACCCCTGCGAGCCGATGGCGAACATGGACATGGCGGCGCTCCGGAAGAAATACGGCACCCGCCTCGCCTTCGAGGGCGGCATAGACAAATACGCGCTCCTCAAGGACAAGACGGCAATCCGGCGGGAACTGGAGCGGGTGGTTCCGCCCATGGTGAAGAGCGGCGGCTGCCTGTTGGGGCTGGATCATAGGATACCAAACGGCGTCAGTTTGGACAATTACCGGTTTTATGTCGAAACACTTCGGAAAATCATCGCGGAAAATGGAGGAACGGAAAATGCGTAAAAGTACTAGCCTGATTGCGGCGCTCGCCCTTTCGCTGTTCTGCTGCCTGGCGGCGGCGTCGGATCTGCCGGACGCCCACGGC
>JAVBRW010000430.1:0-2933 GCA_031547475.1 Planctomycetota bacterium | reverse complement strand
TGCCGTTTCCGGCGTCGACAACGGCCTGGCCCGACCCGGCCCGGCGCTTCCCGGCACGTTTTCCGGGCGGGCAGCGCCCAGTCCCCCCCCCCCCCCGACTTGATCGCCTTCATGTCCGCGATGAGCGGCGCGAAGCTCGGGAAGTCCTTGTTGATCTGCGCCAGGACCGATTTTTCGAAAGCGGGAATGTCGAGGCCGTCTTCGGGGAAGATGAAGGTGATTTTCTTGCCCTTGAGCTCCTTGACCAGATCGTCCTGCGAATCGTTGGCCCATTTCAGCGACTGCCAGGCCATGTCGTCCAGCACTTTTTCGACCGCGTCCCTGTCCTCGGGCTTCATGCCCTGCCAGATTTCCTCGTTCACGAACACGGCGAGGACGGAGTGCATGTGGCCGGTCATGGAAATGTGGGACTGCACTTCGTAAATCTTGTTGGCGTTGATCATGGTCAGCGGGTTTTCCTGGCCGACGACCAGGCCGGTCATCAGGGCGGTCGGAAGTTCGGACACCTCGACCGGCGTCGGAATGGCGGTGAAGCCCTTCACCATCGACACCCAGAGGGGAAGCGGAACGGCGCGGAACGGCTTGCCGGTCAGATCGGCCGGCGTCTTGACCGGGAAGTTGCTCGAGATGTTCCGGGTGCCGCGGGTGATGCGGCCGATGATGCGGATGCCGCCCTCGGCGACCAGCTTTTCGTTGATTTTCTGGAGCGCCTTGGAGGTTTTCGGATCGGTCGCCTTGAGCGCGTGATCGCCGTCGCGGAAGACGAAGGGCGCGTTGAAGACGGCGACGTCCGGCTCGATGGTGGCGAGGGAGGCGAAATCGTGGTGGCCGATGGCGATGGAGCCCATCTTGACGCCGTCGACCATTTCCGACACGCCGCCCAGCTGGCTGGCCGGGAAGATGCGGAATTTCACCCTGCCGCCGGTGGCTTTGTCAATCGCCTTCGCCGCCTCCTCGACATAGATGGTCTGGATGTCCCCTTCGTTGCCGACGTGTGCGTAGCGCAGTTCCACCGCCAGGGCGGACGCCGCCCAGACGGCGGCGACGGCCGCCAGCGTCAAAAACATTCCGGTTGTCTTCGCGCGCATAGTGTTCCCTTTCCCGATACGTGTGAACCGCCGATGGATAATCGTCCCGCCTTGCGCCGGAGCGCGGCTTCGGGAAATTTTCCCGGCCGCCCCCCTCACGGAGCGTCTGGCGATGGACGAGTTGGCCTTGCGTGATTACGGGGAGCCTGGAAAAAAACAGGGGCTTGGGGATTAGATTTCAAGTAAACGTTTTCTTAATATTTATCCCATGAATTCCGCTAGTCAAGTGCCATTTTTTATTTATCCGTAAAAAATTCCCCCCGGTGTTTCAAGAAAATCTTTTCCGCCCGGCGGAAGGCGGAACGCGCCGGCGGCGGAGACAAGGCAAATTTCATTTGACTAACGCGCCCGCAGAGTTATTATGAAAGAGAAATACCTGAATCGCGCCGGACAATCCGGCGCCTCGCTCACAGCCTGTTCGCCGTCTTCCGCCTTCTCGCGTATTGTTTTTGCTCCAATGCCGGTTCCGCCCCGAACGTGCCCGCGGCATTGCCGCAAAGCATTTGTCGAACATCAGGTAAACGTTTTCTCATGGAGAATATGCATACCGGGAACCGTCCCGGCGCTTGCCGAAACCGTTTCGCCGTACACAAGGAGGAAAAAAATGAGAAAGCTTCTGTTGGGCCTCACCGTGGCGCTGGCCTGGGTGACGACGGCTTCCGCCATCGATGTCAAGCTCGGTCACGTCGGCGCGCCCGCCAGTCCGCAGCAGAGCATCGCCAAGCTGTTCAAGGAAAAGGTGGAGAAGAAGACCGGCGGCGCCGTCACCATTTCCATTTTCGACTCCGGCACCCTCGGCAAGGAAAAGGATCTGCAGGAGGGCGTGCGCTCCGGCACCGTCGACATGACCATCGCCGGCACCTTCTCCCACGTCCTGCCCTGGGCCGGCATTCTCGAAACGCCCATGCTCTACCGCGATCTCGATCATTTCGTCCGCGTCTTCGCCGGCAAGACCGGCGAAGACATAGCGGCCCAGTTCGAAAAGTCCATCAAGGTGCACCCCATTTTCATCGTGCCCCACGGCGGGTTCCGCTACATCACCACCAAGGGCGTGCCGGTCAGGAAGCCGGACGACCTCAAGGGCCTCAAGATCCGCAACCCCAACGTGCCCGCCTTCAACATCATGGCCAAGGCGGTCGGCGCCGTGCCGGTGCCGCTCGACTTTTCCGAACTCTACCTCGCCCTCGACCGGGGCGTCGTCCAGGGCCAGCACAACCCGACCGGCAACATCGTCGGCAGCAAGCTGTACGAGGTCCAGGACTACCTCAGCATGATTCCCTGGGGCATCTCGCCCCACGTCGTCTGCGTCAGCGACCGCGTGTGGACGCGCCTCACGCCGGATCAGCAGAAGGCCATGCGCGAGGCCGGCCTCGAAACGGCGGCCGAATACCCGGCCATAGCCGTGAAGGAGGAGAAGGACCAGCTCGATTTCATGGCGGACAAGATCAAGATTATCCGCCCCGGGGAGATCGACCTGCCCGCGTTCCAGAAGGTGCTGATCGACATCGGCCTGCCCGAGCTCAAGAAGGAATACGCGCCCGAGGCCATCGCCATCGTCGAATCGGTGATCGCGGCGAAATAAGGCATTCATCCCGAGGATTCCGCCCATGGAAGTGACGATAATCCTTATCCTGCTCCTCGGCCTCCTCGTGCTCCGCGTCCCGGTGGCGATAGCCCTGGCCGCGCCGGCGGCGGCGGGCCTGCTGATGCAGGACATGCCGCTCATCGGCATTATCCAGCGCTTTTACTCGGGTACGGAAAACTGGGTGCTGACCGCCATCCCGCTGTTCGTGCTGGCCGGCCTCCTGATGGAGCGGGGCGGGCTGTCGGAGCGCATGGTCAATT
>JAVBRW010000088.1:0-3339 GCA_031547475.1 Planctomycetota bacterium | reverse complement strand
TGACGCTTTAGACACGCCCGGGGATATCTTGACCGGATTCCCCAAACGAGCGTGCGCGTGCGATTTGACGTGGTCGCGGGGAACGGCGGGTGGTAAGGCCTCCCAAGGCACGCTGAGGGGATACCCTGACCAGGCCCCCCGCCACCACCCGACCCTTCGGGCCCCGGGCAGGATCCGCCGGGGCTTCCGGACCTTTTCTTTGGAAAGGAACGGGGATGTCCATTGAACATGGTTCCCTTCAAGCGCTACCCCCATATCGCCAATCAGGTTCCGATAATCTTTCCCCTTTCCCGGAAAAACTGAAATCCGCCGCATTATCGGCCGATGAAAGTAAAGGGGCGCTTTGCGGCCGCGACGCGGCTTGGGCGCCATGGCTTTCCTGGCAGAGAATTTGCATGACAATCAGCGGCAAAGGAGTCCGGATATGCGGCGCATACTCACTATCTCCTTTTTAGTTATGATGTTGGCACAATCCATGGCCCTGGCGGACGTTGTCCTCATTGTTCGCCGGGAGGCGGAAGCGTCCGGAAATTATGTCCGGATCTGCGATATTGCCCGAGTGGAGGGACCCAGGCAACAGGCGGACGAAGTGAGCCGCACCGTTCTCGGCCCGACCCCGCCCCGGGGAAAAGCATTGGAAATTTCCCGCTGGGACATTGAAAGCAGGCTGTACGAAATGGGCATTGCCGCGCGGATAATCTTTACCGGCAACGATTCGGTGAAAGTGCTCGGGAACGGCGCCTCGTCGCCGTTCGCCTACGCCGACAGCGTGGCGCTCCGCGATTTGGATCAGCCGTACAATCCGTCCGACCCGTTGTCCATGCGGCTCGGGGGCGGCGCGGGCGGCGGCATGGACGGAACCGGCTCCCTCGCCGCGTCCGGCGGCACCGGGGAAAGAATGGGACCGCCCTCGTCCAGGCGCGGCAATCCGCTGGAAGGCATGACTGCAGAGGCGCGGGATCGGGTGGGTAAAATCATTTCCCACTATCTCGCCGCCAAATACGACCGGGCCGACATCGAGGTCGAGGCGATGCTGACGGCGGTTTCCTCCGCCATTCCCTATTCCGTTTTCGATATCGAGGTGGACAAGCCGGTGAACGGCCAGATTCCCGGCCGGGCGACCTTGCAGCTCAAGGTTAAGGACGATCGGAACGAACCGGCGCGGCTGGTGACGGTCGACGCCGACACTTCGGTGTTCGCCCTGGCGCCGGTGGCGGCGAAACCGCTTCCGAAAGGCGAAGTGATCCAGGCCGAGGACGTCGCGGTGCAGAGGGTGAGGATGGAATCGGGCAAAACCTACCTCCCGCCCCGCGCCAAGGCGGCGGCCGGCCGCCAGTTGACCAGGGAATTGAAAAAGGGCGACCCCATCCTCGCTTCCGACGCCGTCCCCACCCAGGCGGTCAAACGGGGCGACACCGTGCAGGTGACCAGTTCGTCCGCCGGCTGGACCCTGACCGGCAGCGGCGTCGCCATGGGGGGCGGCATGCCGGGCGAGGTCATCCAGGTGCAGGATTCCAGCACCAAGACGAAATACGATGCGAGAATAACCGAACCGGGCGTGGTCGAAATCATCGTCAAGCCCAGGAAATAGCGTGATATTCGAAACAAAAACCAGGGATGCGTAAAACCGCAAAGGAAGGCACGACATGCGTACGCCCGCGAAAAGAAGAGCCATGACGCTTCGCGAGAAAGAGCTGTATAAGCGCTGCATCATTTTGATGATCGGTTCCCTATTGTTCTTCATGCTGGCCGCCATCCGGGCGCACAGCGCCGACGTTCCCCGGGGACAACAGGGCGGCGGGCGGGACTACCGGAACGACTGGTCCGACATCGCCGACGAGGAATACGACATCATGTCGGACGACGATCACATGATGGCCGCCCGCCTGACCCAGCGCGTGGCCGGAGGCCGCCCGACCTACAACCGGCGGAAATCGTCCCGCGTACACGACAGCGTCACCATCGTCGTCAACGAAAACACGACGTCCGAACTGTCCAGCTCGAACGATCTCAAGGGCGATTCGTCCAACAGCATCAACCTGTCGAGCTGGCTCACCGGGGGCCTGTTCAACACGACCCAGCGCGGCGAAGCGGCCGGCGGCAGCCCGAAGATAATCGATTATTCCAGCACCCGGAAACACAAGTCGGATTCCAGCATCGATCGCTACCAGGCCCTCCGGACCACCCTTACCGGTAAGGTCATCGACGTCCAGCCGAACGGCTACCTGGTCATCGAGGCGCGGAAAACGGTGAACGTCAACGGCGAGGAGCAGATCGTCATTCTGACCGGCATCGTCAACCCCGATCACCTGGACTCCGACAGCAGGGTCGACGCCAACAAGATAATCGACATGTATGTCCGCTACTCCGGCAGCGGCCCCATGACCCGCATGGACAAGCGCGGCTGGATGTCGAAGACCATCGATTTCCTGAAACCGTTCTGAGGAAAAGAAGCGAAGGGCAAAATTTGAGTAAAGTGGCGGGCCGGGAATGTCCGATAGTATTTACGGAGAAAGTTGAAAACTCCGACTATCGAATGTTCCCGGCTGGAGGTGTTATCATGACGCGCAAATCACAGTGTCTCAGGTTTGCCGCTACGGCATTGTTCGTTTGCCTGCTCGCCCTGCCCGCCCGGGCGGTGGCGATCAGGGAAATGGTCACCCTGTCCGGCGCGCCGCCGCTGCCGGTCCGGGGCACCGGCATTGTCACCGGCCTCGCCGGCACGGGCGACAAAAAATCCGGCGCTCTCGAACTCTTGCGGAAATACCTGAGCAACAGCAATTTCGATTTCGAGCTGTCCAGCCTCGCCCTCGGCAACATCGCCCTCGTCCATGTCCAGGCCGAATTGCAGCCGTTTTCCCGCCCCTCCAACCGCATAGCCGTCACCGTCACCTCCATCGGCGACGCCAAAAGCCTCGAGGGCGGCGAACTTCTGGCCTGCGACTTGTCCGACGGCTTTTCCGATCTTCCGCTGGCTCGGGCGACCGGCCAGGTCGTGGTCGGGAAAACCGTGCTCACCCGGGGTTCCATCCCGGCCGGGCCGAATTCGGGCGCGTTGCAACTCGGCACCTATCCGTTCGGCAACGTGGTGAACCGGGACGGCGTCATCCGCCTCAATCTGAACCGCGCCAACTGGATGGACGCCAGCGCCATCGCCCGGCAGATCAACCAGTCGCCCCACCTCAACCCGAATCTTCAGGAAACCACCATGTTCGCCGACGCCGGCCCGGTCGAGCCGGTCGCCTATGCCAAGGACGCGGGACAGGTGTATGTGAAAGTTCCGGACAACTACCGCTACACGGTGGCGAAGTTCATAGCCGACTTGCTGGAAGTGCCGAT
>JAVBRW010000344.1:0-3469 GCA_031547475.1 Planctomycetota bacterium | reverse complement strand
GTCGGGAAAGTTGTCCAGGAGCAGGAGCCGCTCCTCCTCCGAAAGCTTCAGCGACTCCGGGATATCGCTGGTCAGCACCTTTGCTGCCGGCAGTCCCGACTGCATCGTCAGTCCGATGCCTATCTTGATTCCGCAGAGGAGGAAGCGGTCGAGATCCAGGCCGTTTTCCCCGGCGAAGCGGCGAAAGCGCGCCATGTTTTCCGGCGTGGCGGGAAGGGTGCGCATCTCCTGGAATTCCGGAAGGAATCGGATAAACGCGTCGAAATCCGCCTGCGTCAGGGCCGGTGCCCCGGAAATCGGTTCCGCCGCAAACGTCCCGATCGCACCGAACAACGCAACCGCGATGACGATCGCTCCTCTATGAATTCCCCGGCACATAAAAACACGCTCCTTTTTTTGGGGAACTATCGAATCAACAACCCCGCGTGTCTCGGACACGCAAGCCATCGCGTGTTGCGACGGGTGTAATTGATTGCCCCGTTTATCCTCGATTTATACCAAGCGACGGCTGGCTGTAAAACTGAAAAAGCAATACGGGCCGGCCTGACGACCACGGTCTGGTCCTACAACGGAACCATGCCCGGTCGGCCGATCATCGCCCGCGAAGGCGACGAAATGAAAATCAACGGATTCAACCGCCTTCCCGGCGTAACCACCAATATTCATTGGCACGGCCTCCGGGTTCCCAACAACCGGGACGGTCCAGCCCGCATTCTCAAGCCGGGCGAACCGTTCGAATACCATTTCACCCTCAAGGATACGGGAACCTACTGGTATCACTCTCATTTTCGCCCGGTCCTCCAGCAGGTCGACATGGGGCTGTACGGCGTTTTCATCATAAAAAACGATGCGGATGACCAATACAGCGGCGACCATTTCTTCATGTTCGACGACTGGATGCTTGGCCCGGACGGGAAGCGCCAGGAGGGCCTGGGGCGCGGGGAAATGGAACGCTACGGGACGCTGGAGACGGTGAACGGCAAAACCGGGGAGGCGATCCCCGCCGTCGAGGTGACCAAGGGGGAACTCCACAAATTCCGCTTGCTGACCGGGTCGTCGGCCGCGGTCCATACCATCCATGTCGAGGGGCATCGGCTCCGGGTGACCCACGCCGACGGGCGTCTGCTCCCAGAACCATACATGACCGACAGTGTGATCCTCAACCCCGGCGAGCGGTACGATGTGGAGCTTGAAACGACAGGCGAGCCGGGCAGAAACTACCTTCTCCTCTCGGATCGGTCGGAAATGGGGATCCGGGTACCGATTGTTTATGGGAGGGAAACCGTCTCGCGTGTTCCGTCTCCCATAGTCCCGACGCCTTCCCGCTCGTTCCCGAACGTCGAGGAAAAGACGGTGGACCATACTCTGACGCTGGGGTCCAGGGTGAAGATGGGGATGGATTCCGGCGGCGGCATGGGCGGT
The DNA here is from genome assembly GCA_031547475.1 of Planctomycetota bacterium. Classification (GTDB taxonomy): domain Bacteria; phylum Planctomycetota; class SZUA-567; order SZUA-567; family SZUA-567; genus JAJBSZ01. The sequence continues at coordinate 2,047 of JAVBRW010000344.1, read as the reverse complement.
CGGGGGATGGGCGGTCGACAGGGCATGGGTGGTCACGGCATGGGGCATATGGAGATGGGCGGCATGGGCCACGGGCCTTCCGGCGGGAGCGGAGGCATGGGGCAAATGGCGATGGAATGGACCATAAACGGCGAGGTGTTTCCGAATGTCCCGCCGATAACCGTCAAGGGGGGCGAGCTCGTCAAGCTCAGGTTCGCCAACGCCGACACCGGCGGCATGCATGCGATGGACCATCCCATCCATTTGCATGGCGGTTTTTTCCAGGTGGTGTCGTTGAACGGAGAAAAACCGGAGCGGGAAATGTTCAAGGATACCGTCAATGTCCCGGCCGGCGAGTATGTCGATGTCGCTTTCATCCACGATGAGCCGGGGGACTGGATGCTGCACTGCCATATCCTCGATCACGAGGACGGCGGCATGATGATGGTTATGCGAGTGATGAAATAGGGTTCTTCCCTATCGCGCAAGTGCTATAAATAAACGGGCGCCGAACAGATGTTCGGCGCACCTCTTTTTTACGAAGAAATTACCGCGTTTACGGGATCACGATGTTGAACATCAGCTCGAACTCGTCGAGCATGCCGAAGAGCTCCTTCACCTTGTTGGCGTCGCCGTCGATCTTGATGTCGCCGGACTTCAGCTTGTCGTCGAGCGTCGCGCCGCCCATGAGGACAACCGCGAGATTGCCGCCGGTGGAGGTTATGGTGGCGTCGGGGTTCGCCAGCTTTTTGCCTTCGGTGTAGGGCAGGGCGGAGTTCCGCAGTTCGATGGCATAGACGGTGTCGGTGCCTGCCTGTTTCCAGGCCAGGCTCATGGTCTTGCCAGCCGATTTTTCGGCGTTCAGGCGGATGCCCATGTAATCGAGAAGCATGTCGCCGGTCATGGCCTGGACCACGTCGGGGGTGGCGACGCCGGGGATGTGGATTTTCGGCGTGCCGTTGCGCAACTCGAACGCGCCCTGGAGGAAGTTGTTGCGCCAGGTGCCGTTTTCGGTCTGGTAGCCGAGCTGCTCCAGGGTGTCGGCCAGCAGGTTGCGGGCGGCGGCGTTGCCGGGTTCCGCGAACACCACCTTGTTCATGACTTCGGCGACCCAACGGTAGTTGCCGGCGTCGAAATCCTTCCTGGCCCTGTCCATGGCGGCGTCGGCGCCGCCCATGTACTCGACATAGCGCTTGGCCGAATCGGCCGGGGGCAGGGGATAGAGGTTGGATGGGTTGCCGTCGTACCAGCCGAGATAGCGCTGGTACACCGCCTTGGCGTCATGGTTCACCGATCCGTAATAGTCTCGGTTCCACCACTGCTCGGCCAGGGTCTTGGGGAGCTTGATCTGTTCGGCGATTTCGATGGGGGTATAGCCCTGGTTGGCGAGATTCAGGGTTTGGTCGTGGATGAACTTGTAGAGATCCCGCTGGCTGTTCAACAGGGTGTCGACGCGATCCTTGCCCCAGACCGGCCAGTGGTGCTGGGCGATAATCGCGTCCACCTTGTCGCCGTACAGGAAGAGGGCGGTGTTGAGGGTCTTCCACCAGTTCTTGGCGTCGCGGACCTGGGCGCCCCGGAGGGTATAGAGGTTGTGGACGGTGTGGGTGCAATCCTCGGCGGCGTCGAGCAGCCTGAATTGCGGAAAATAGATGAGCATTTCCGCCGGCGCCTCGGTATTCGGGGCGAGCAGGAATTCCATGTCGACGCCGTCGACGGTCAGCTTCTGGCCGGTCTTGGTGATAATGACCGTGGGGGGAATCAGGGTCGACGCGCCGAGCGAAGCGGTTTTGCCGAGGCCGTCGTCCACCTGACCCTTGGCGTTTTTCGGGAGGATGGCGCCGGTGTGGTAGAGGGCGCGGCGGCCCATGGCGGTGCCGGCGTAGACGTTTTCGCTCACCGCCTCCTCCAGGAACCGGTCGGGCGCGATGATTTTCACCTTGCCGGCGGCGACGTCGGCCTCGGTGGTCACGCCTTTGACGCCGCCGTAGTGGTCGATGTGGCTGTGGGTGTACATGACAGCCACGACCGGCCGGTTGGTCTCGTTCTGGCGGTAGAGATCGAGGCC
>JAVBRW010000230.1:0-7133 GCA_031547475.1 Planctomycetota bacterium | reverse complement strand
CAAACGAATGCCTTGTTCCGCAGCCAATTCGCCAATGAAGCGCGGGCGGCCACAAGGGCCGCCCCTACCACCGAACGGCATGTTCGCGACACGTCGAAAAGCCGGAAACCGCAACGACGGTCCTATCACTGCTCCATCACGTACGCGAAAATGAGCGGCGCCACAATGGTGGCGTCCGATTCGACGATGAATTTCGGCGTGCCGATGTCGAGCTTTTCCCAGGTGATTTTTTCGTTCGGCACCGCGCCGGAATAGCTGCCGTAGCTGGTGGTCGAATCGCTGATCTGGCAGAAATAGCCCCACAGCGGCACGTCCAGTTCCATGTCCTGCCGGAGCATCGGCACGACGCAGATGGTGAAGTCGCCGGCAATGCCGCCGCCGATCTGGAAAAAGCCGATGGAGTTTTTCGCCGTTTCGGCCCGGTACCACTGGGCGAGCATCGCCATGTACTCGATGCCGGTCCGCACGGTATGGACGTTCTTGATGCGCCCGGCCATGACGTGGCTGGCGTAGATGTTGCCGAGGGTCGAGTCCTCCCAGCCCGGGACGATGATCGGTAAATCCTTCTGCGCGGCGGCGAGAAGCCACGAATTCTTCGGATCGATCTGGTAGCTCTTCTCGAGCCGGCCGGAAAGGAGGAGGCGGTACATGAACTGGTGCGGGAACAGGCGCTCGCCCTTTTTGTCCGCCTCCGACCACAGGTCGAGGATCTCGTGCTCGATGCGGCGGATGGCCTCCTCTTCCGGAATGCAGGTGTCGGTGACGCGGTTCAGGTGGCGGTCGAGAAGCTTCTGCTCGTCCTCCGGGGTGAAGTCGCGGTAGTTGGGCACGCGGACATAATGGTCGTGGGCGACGAGATTGAACACGTCCTCCTCGAGATTGGCGCCGGTGCAGGAAATGGCGTGGATTTTTCCCTGGCGGATCATGTCGGCGAGGCTGAGGCCGAGCTCGGCCGTCGACATGGCGCCGGCCATGGCCAGAAGCATTTTGCCGCCCTCGGCCAAATGCCGCTTGTACGCCTCGGCCGCGTCGACAAGGGCGGCCGCGTTGAAGTGGCGGTAATGGTGCTTGATGAAGGTGGTGATCGGGCCCATGGTTGTTTCTCCTCTGAAACGCACTCGCGAAACGCGCAAAAAAGAAGGCGGGAACGCCGCCCCGTCGGACAGGTTCCCGCTTTCAAATTCGCATAATCCATTCGGCAAGTCAAGGCATTTCGCCCGGGTTCAGTCCATCTTGCAATGAAAACCCGGCAGCCTGTCGGTTGTTTACAAAAAACGGTCGCTTGGCAACAATCCACAAATACCAATTGGACAGCCTGCTTGGTCTTTCAACAAACGGAAGCCAAAACGCCAATCACCTCGCCCAGAACCCGGTCGCCCTTGGAGGGGCGGATCTGGATCTGCGCGCGGCCGTGTTCGGTAATGCTCGCGCCGAAGTAGCGCTCGCCGGCCATGTCGCGGACCACCCGGCGGATTCGCAGGCCCTTGCCTGCGAAATCGAGGGCGGCGATGCGGCTTATGGCCTTGTCCAGCGGCATCGGACGCAAATCGATGATAACGGTGGCGCCCAGCGGGATCATCGGCATCATGGCCGAATCGCCCATGCGGACGGCGACCAGGACGCCCGCCCTCGGCACCCACTCGCGCGGGATGAGGACATGCTTCAAAACGTCGCGGGGCTGCAACTCGAACACCGGGTTGAGAACCGCGCCCGGTTTCAACAAAGGCACCGAAACCCACTCGATCTCCAGCTTGTCCGCATCGCCGTTGGACGCCACGGAGGCGGCCGTGGTCAAGGTGAACTTGGGGGACAGCGGACCCGGGCGGGTCAGCAATTTCTGCTGGGAGGCGGTACCCATCTGGTGCTCGTCGAGGCCGGCCGGAGCTTCCTGCTGCATTCCGGCCTGGGCGACGTTCGGGCCCGGCGCCACGGTGGCGCCGGTAGCCTTCGCTATCAAAGTGGACAACGAACATTCCAACTCGGCTTCCAGCTGGGGAATGAGATCGAGACGTTCGATGAATGTGCGTCCCATTTCCCAGCTTTGAATTGTTTTCGGACTAATTCCCAATCGCATAGCCAATGTCGCTCTCGACATTCCTTTGGCGTCACGCGAAAGGCGCATCAACCGGCCGAACTCTGCCTTAATATCCTTTGGCATAGCCAATCACCCTTCCTTTCCTTGTACAAAATCCGGATTTCTCCGTGAGGTCTTGATAAAAATGAGGGAAAAAAAACAATAAGTACATAGAAACCTCCCGCGCCGTACTCGATTGGCCGGCGGTCCAGCCCGCCACGCCCTGGCGGTATCGTTTCTCAAAGAAAGATTGCCAATCAGAATATGTATAAAATGCAAAAAAGCAACTAAAATCAGGCGTTTTTCGATGTTTGTATACTAGCGTCTCAGTCCAAAGCCTTTATAATCAAAAATGACAGAGTTATATACAATCTGTTGTACTCACCTCCTAAACCTACCTAATAAATTTTACTTCAAAAAATCATCTGTCCTTTATATGTACTTTATATCTTAGTTGTCGCTAATGCAACTTTTTCGCTTGTAATTATTCGCATTTTTCGAGCAATAGATAGATAAGGGATGCAATGCAAGATAGGCGATATATGCAGCTTAATGAGATAGGTGCCGTATGTTGAGAATTCCTATCCTCTTTGTCGCAAGTACGTTGGGACAGGTGTGCAAACGGCGGCGCCCAAGTCGTGTTTTTGGCCTGGTAAAAATTTGATTATTCTGACAAAATGATCTGCAAAATCAACGGCCACTCCCGGTGGTACGGGAATGGCCGGTTGAACCATAAAAGGGGTTAAATGCGTTTATGTGTAAAAGTAAATAAGTATTTCCTTATTGTTGGGTGATAGTTTTTGTGGTATCAAGTAGGACTAGGCATCTTTTGGTTTACCATCTGCACCATCCTTTTCAATACCGGTTTCGGATTTTATGGATGTTTCGTCTACAACAACCGGCAGATTTGCATCAGCCTCCGCCGAGGGTTTTTGCTCGGCCTTGGCTCCCGAATCTTCCTGGAATGCCGCCGACGGTTCAACAGATGCCGGGGCGGGTCTGGGCGCTAAGCCCGCCTTGACAGCCAGGAACTTGTACCAGCCGCCCAGTCCAATCATGATGGACAATGTCCCCAGGACCAGAACCAGGCAGAGTACCGCGATCAGGAACAGGATGAACTTGACGACCGGCCACAGCACGCCGCCGCCGCCCGCCTGACCCATCATGACCGATCCTGCGTATTTGACGTCCATCGTCCCGTCTTTGGTCACGCCGGCGGCGAAGGACCACCTGGCCTCGTCCACCATCCAGTTGCCGAGCACCCCGAGCGGCGTCGCCGGCCCGGGACGGGAGGAGAGGTAACGGGGATTGAACATGCCGCGAACCGCCGTGTCGCGGCGCCAGCCGGGAAGAACGTCGGAGTTGGCAAGGGTGGAGGAGGGAAGCCGCAGGCTGTCGATGGCGAAATTCGGCAGCAGATCGTCCGAGGAGACGATCAGCCACGGGCTCATGACGCCCAAATACAGCTTGCCGTCGCCCGAACCGGAAAGAACGTATACGCCGCCCGCGCCCGCGCCGCTCGCCTTGGTCAGGGTGAGGCCGGGTTCGATGCGGAGATCGGCCAGCGATTTGTCGGCCTCGGGAATCTCCAGGTAGATGGCCCACGATTCCGGCTTGCCGCTCTCTCCCTCGGCGAAACCGATGGCCGCCTTCTGGGCGCCGGCCAGCCAGGCGAGGGGCAGGCGGGTGCCGAGGCCGCCGACCTTGGCGCCAATCATTTCGGCGAACGCGACCGGCATCTGGTTGGCGCGATCGACGCCGTCCCGCTTGATTTCGCGCCAGACATTCCAGCCGGCCGTGTTCTTGAGGAGCGTCCCCAGATCGCGGGTTTCCGCGTAGAGAGCGGCGGAACGGGGCACCAGGGCGGAGGGATCCCGCCGGTAATCGGTCCCGCCGCAAATGATGGCGGCAATCGCGATAAACAGGGCGGCCGCCACGCCGAGGAACACCCATCGCGTCCACCCGCTTTTGAACGCCATTCCGTACAACCATGCTCCCGCTTTTCGCGCAACCGCCGTAACTTTGCCGCCGGTCTTTTCCGCCATGGTACGTTCCTCCTGTCAGTCGAGTTTTCACGAAAATCGTGCCAACCGCCGCCCGATTTTCGTGAAAATTGTTTGAGCTTGCGTTGCAATGGGTCGCTTTTTCATCAAGCCAATTGAAACAACCGAGTTGGCAATAATTACCGACGAAAAAGGAATCCTGGAAACTTTAAAGGAAATCAAACGGTGGTTTGTTTGATTTCCTTTAAAAGCCCGCATCAATCCTCAATCCGGATAAGCGTCGGTTTGCCGTGGAGAAATTCCATTTCGCCGATTTCCTTGAGCGATTGCTTGACATCGCCCTCGCGCGCCTCGTGGGTGAAAAGGCAGACCGAGGCCAGGCCGCCGAGAAGCTCGCTCTCGTACTGGTGCACGGCGGCGATGGACACGTTGCAGCGGCCGAGCACGGTGGTGATGCTGCCGAGCACGCCCGGTTTGTCCCGCACGACGAAACGGATGTAGTAGCGCGCCAGATAGTCCTCGATGGGCGCCATGGCATAGGCGTTCTTTTCCGGCGGATACCAGCGGGGGCCGAAACCGCCGAACGCCGCCGCCCGCGCGACCATGACAATGTCCGACACCACCGCCGACGCGGTGGGATAGCGGCCGGCGCCGCGCCCGGTGAACATGGTCTCCATCACCACGTCGCCCTCGGTCTTGATGGCGTTCAGGCTGCCCGACACCGCCGCCATCGGGTTCTTGCTCCTGAGGAGCGCGGGATGCACGGACAGGAACAAGCGGCCCGGGCTGCCCACGCCGCCCCTGCCGCCCTTTTCGGCCGAAATGGGCTCGGGATCGGTGCGGATGACGCCGAGAAGCTTCAAGGTATAGCCGAGGCTTTTCAGGATGCGGATGTCTTCGTCGTTGATGTCGCGTATGCCTTCGATATGGAGGGTCGGGAAATCGACCCAGGTCTCGAAGGCCAGCGCCGACAACAGGGCCAGCTTGTGCCCCGAGTCCTTGCCGTCGATGTCGGCGGAGGGATCGAATTCGGCGTAGCCCAGGCGCTGCGCCTCGCGGAGGCAGTCGGCGAACGGCAGGCCGCGGGAAGTCATTTCGGAAAGAATGTAGTTGCAGGTGCCGTTGACGATGCCGAGGAGCGACTGCATGCGGTTGGCGATCAGGCCGTCCCGGAGCGAAAGGAGCAGGGGAACGCCGCCGGCCACCGACGCCTCGAAGGCGACGATCAGGCCCTTTTCCTTGGCCAGGGCGAATATTTCCCTGCCTTTTTCGGCCAGGAGCGCCTTGTTGGCGGTGACCACGTGCTTGCCCGCCCGCAACGCCGCCATGACCACCTCGAACGCCATGCCGGTGCCGCCGATCAGTTCGACCACGATCTGGACGGCGGGATTCTCCACCAGGTCCTGGTAATTGTTGACCACCTTTTCGGGCGGTACGCCGGCCGAGGCGGCGCGCTCGACATCCTTGTCCGCCGCCATGACCAGTTCGAGTTCGACCCCCGCCCGCTGGGCGAGGAGTTTTTGCCTGGTCAACAGGAGTTCGGCCACGCCGCCGCCGACGATGCCCGCTCCGACCAGGCCGATGCCGCATGAGTTTTTGCCCGCTTTGCCTGCCATGGTATCCTCGTAGTTGTCTGGTGAAGAATCGTACCCGGGCGATTGAACCGCCAACCGCCGGCGCTCGATCGAGACTTTTGGCCGCGCCGCCGAATGTATGTATATTCGCGAAAGATGAGGCGCATCACCTTATTATATTATACTACTTGGCGAACCGGCACAAATCATTTTTGGCGGCCGGGAAAAAAAGACAACCGCGATTTGTGCCCGACATTGCCTGAAAAACCGCAATCGGTATAATAGAACGCTCATTTGGCGGGACGTTATACCTGTAACGTTTTGGTTTTCGGGAAACGTCAATCCCAAGCCCAAAGCGCGCGCGAAGGTTATGGGATTGAAAAACCGAAAACCCGGCACGCTTTGGTATATCAGCAAAGGCGGATTATGACAAGTTCAAGCGTGGACAAGATCGATGCCCGGCTCGGCAAACTGGAACCCGGAAGCCTCCGTCACCAGGTGATGGCGGCGCTCCGGCAGTTCCGCGCCTCGTGGGTGGAGTTGGGGCGGCTGCTGAACGAGGTGGTGTACGGCGGCGATTACAAGGAATGGGGCTACGACGATTTCGAAGTGTACTGCGCCCGCGAGCTCGGTTTGAAAAAGCCGACGGTGCAGAAGCTTATGACCAGCTACAATTATATGAAGAAGTACGAGGACAAGCGGCTCCACGATTTCGAGGACGATCGCGAAAAGTCGGAGCCGGCCGGCATTCCCGACTTCCAGACGGTCGAGCTTCTCGACCGCGTCCGCCGCCGGAACGATGCACCGGAGGAGAAGATCGAGGAGCTCCATCGCCGCGCCTTCGCGGGCGAGTCGGAGGAGCCGGAGTTGCGGAAGGAACTGCGGCAGTTCCTCCGCCCCCAGCCCAGCGAGGAAGTTATGCGCGACGGCGAGTCGGCGAGGAAAAAGGAGATGGCCGGCATTCTCCGCGCCGCCCGCGAACTCCGCAGCCGCATTGCCACCACCCAGGCCATTCCCGGCGGGTTGAAGGAACGCATCGAGCGCTGTTTGATCGAGCTGGAGGCGCTGGATTGAAATGCTTGATCGAAGCGCTTGGTCGGAACGCTCGATTGATGTATTTTGAAGTACTTTTTTATGGGTATTTTTATTGATAATGCGGGAATGGCGGAATGGCAGACGCGCAAGATTTAGGATCTTGTTGAGCAATCAGTGGGGGTTCAAATCCCCCTTCCCGCACCAGATTTCAATGTAAGGGCCTGTCAGGAAATAACTATAGCAACTTTTCAACAGAAACGCAGCTATAGCGCATTCGATAAAGGCCCCGGTGCTTCATTTATTATCTGACAGAACCTAAGCCCTTCGGCGATGATGTCGAAGGGCTTTGTCATAGATTCCAATAATATATAAAGATCTAGTTATTTGCCTTTAATTCTTCCTCTAGTTTTTCATTTATTTCAATTGTTCGACGTCTCATCGCTTCTT
>JAVBRW010000196.1:0-4168 GCA_031547475.1 Planctomycetota bacterium | reverse complement strand
GTCGCGGTCGCTGCCCGGCTACCTGCAGGACGGCCTGGAGCCGTGGCAGCTCGCCAACCTGAAACCGTTCCGCCAGGAATTTTTGTCCGGATTCGTCACCGAGACCTACCAGGTGCAATTGAAGGAAGGGTTCGACGAGGCGAAAGTCCGCATGGAGCCGGCCATCGACAGCGCCATCCGCCGGGACATCGGCGGCGACGAGCAACGCATCGACAGCAAAAAGACCGATTATTCCAAAATCACCTTCAAACACATCCTGCTGCCGGTGTGGATTTCCGCCTACGCCTACAGCGGCCAGACCTACCGTTTCATGGTCAACGCCCAGACCGGCGAAGCGTCGGGCGACAGACCGTGGAGCGTGTGGAAAATCGCGGCGGCGGTCATCGCCGGCATCGCGGCGGTGTGGGCGATTGTGCAGTTTACGAATTAGGGGAAATTGGGGACATGTTGCGCAATTGATTGCGCGAGCATTGTTATTGGCAAAAAGCACGGCATAATCAATTGCGTTACGTGTCCCCAATTTCCGGACGAACCTTGGAATTCATACAGAAAATCGATGTGCGATCAACACGATTCTATTGTGTTCTCAATTGTCCTTCACGATTTTTTACTAAATCTTCAATCTGCCTTTTTAAAATTGCAATTTCATCCTCTTTTTCCTTGAGCTGCTGTTCCAGGCGCCAACTCTCCAAAACTTTATTTTTTTCCAAATACGAATGGAGGCGTTGCGTCTCCTTATAGCTCAAATAATAGCTTATTGCCAGGGAAATTAGGCAAATAATCCAAATGAGAACACATAACGCTTGCCCAAATGACAATGCATTATTGCTTTTTTTCTTTTGTTCATGTTCCTCCATACATTGCCTTTCCGAAGAATTTTATCGTAGTATTGAGGACAGAATGGAATGACAAGGCAATAATACTATTTCCATTCTATCCTGCTGCTATCTTATAGTTCAATCAAAAATGCAGTGTACTGTGGATTATTCCTACAACAAAAACAGAAGCACCACCAGCAACAGCAAAATCCCTGCCGCCACCGCCACCCAAACCGTACTCCGCTTGCCGTTTTCCTTTTTCGCCTCCATGCCCGCCGGAAGCGCCTCGGGCCAATGCCTGGAAATTACCTTGATCAAGGCCTCGCGCAGCCTGGCCGCGTCGGGAAAACGGCTTTCCGGATCCTTCACCAGCGTTTTGTCCACCAGCGCGGCCAGATCGGCCGGAACGTCGGGCGCGGCCAGCGACAGAGGGCGCGGCCGTTCCCGCACATGTTTTATCATGATTTCCTCGGGCGACGGCGCGTCGAACAGCGGCTGGCCGGCGAAAGCGTGATAAAAGGTGGCGCCCAGCGAATAGATGTCGGTGGAAGCGGTGATTTTCTTGCCCGAAGCCTGTTCCGGCGACATGTAATGGGGCGTCCCCAGCACGCGCGGGCCGGTCTGATCCATGTCCTGCTTGTCGAGGACGGCTATGCCGAGATCGGTGAGCTTCGGCATGCCGTCCTTGCCGATCAGGATGTTGTCGGGCTTGATGTCCCTGTGGATTATGCCCCGCTGGTGGGCATAACACAGGGCGTCGGCCATTTCCAGAAACATCCTGGCCGTTTCCGGAACGGTGAGGGCGGGAATGCGCTGGGTAAGGGTCGAGCCCTTGACCAGCTCCATAGTGAAATAATAGCGTCCGTTGGCGGTTTTGCCGACATTGTAGACTTTGATGATGTTGGGGTGGGACAAGCGGCCGGCCGCCCTCGCCTCCTGGATGAAGCGGTTGACGAACTCCTCGTGTTTGGCATAGCCGGCGTGGAGAATCTTGATGGCGGCGGACTGCCCCGTCTCCCGGTTCCTGGCCTGGAAAATCGAGCCCATGCCGCCTTCGGCGAGAATATCCTCGAGCTGATAGCCCGGAATGTCGAGATCGGGAATGCGGGCGTCGCCGGCGAAATAACGGAATGTGTTCTGCCCGATGCGGATTTCGTCTCCGCCCGACAGCAGCCGCGGCTGGCTGGGCGGAAGCTGGATGCCGTTGACCAGCGTGCCGTTGGAACTGCCGACATCGATAATGCTGAACTGGCCGTCCGCCTCCGGCACGAATTCGGCGTGGTTGCGGCTGACTTTCGGATCGGGAATAGGTATGCCGCAGTCGATATGCCTTCCCGCCACTGAAACTTTGTTCCCGAGAACAAATTCGGTGCCTGACAAGGGTCCGTCGACAATTCGCAGTTTCGCCATTCCCCGCTTCTCCGTATGGGCATGGGGATATTCAGAGGATCTATACCACACTGACAATACTATGCAATACTATGCATTTTGAGAATAAAAACTCAAGAGCCTGTCGCCAACCTCCCGTTTTTTTGCCAAAATCACGCCTGTTTCACAAACCCCCGAAAAATTCGGTTGCATTATGGAAAATCTGCGATAATTTGCTATGCGATATTTCAGACATTAGAAACCAGCAATACTCATCCAAGCCAAACTCGCGTAATCATGAACGACACGGTGCGCCATGTCGTTGGGCAGATCAATCTGAAAGGAGGAGGGACCATGGCCATGCAGGCGGCAATTTTGACCCCCGCAATGATCGTGGATGTTGAAAAAGCGCAAGCCAATATCGACAAATACCAAAAACTGTGCGACAAATACGGCTGCACGCTTCGCCCGCATATCAAGACGCACAAAATGGTGCATTTCGCCCGCATGCAACTGCAAGCCGGCGCCAAAGGCATCACCTGCGCCAAGTTGAGCGAGGCGGAAGTCATGGCCGACGCCGGCATCGACGACATTTTCATCGCCTTCCCCGTCATTGGCGAACGGAACCTCCAACGCCTCCTCGATCTGGCCGAACGCATCCGCATCATCACCGCCGTCGACAGCGTGCTCGGAGCCCGCATGCTCGACCAGGCGGCCCGCCGACGCGGCATGAACATGGAGGTGCGGCTCGAAGTCGACACCGGCTACCACCGCACCGGCGTCCTTACCGAAAACCTTCCCGCCATCGCCCGCGAAATCGCCGGCATGGACGCGCTCCGCCTGACCGGCATTTTCACCTACAAGTCGCAGACCTACCACGAAGTCATGGACATGCGCCGCGAGCTGGCGGCCCGGGAGGAAAGCGAAATGATGCTGGCGGCGGCCAAGCTGCTGGCCGACAACGGAACGCCGGTGATGGTTCTGAGCGGCGGTTCCACCCCCACCGCCGATTTCGCGCCCGGCATCGGCGGTTTGACCGAGATGCGCTTCGGCTCCTACATTTTCCAGGACGCCAAGGCAATCAACGCCGGCGCCGCCGCCGAGGACGAATGCGCCGCTTCCGTCCTGGTCACCGTCGTCAGCACGCCCGCCCCGAACCGCGCCATCGTCGACGCCGGTTCGAAAGCGTTCTGCGGCGACGCCAGGCCCGACACTCCGCCCCACAACCTGAAAGGCTACGGCCATATTGTCGGCCGCCCCGATCTCGTCCTCCAGCGCCTGTCGGAAGAGCACGGCATGATTCACAGCACGGGCGAAAACACCGACCTCTCCATAGGCGACAAACTGTCCATCATCCCCAACCACATCTGCACCGCCTTCAACCTTTTTAACGACGTGTTCCTCCGCCTGCCCGGCGGCGAGATCAGGAAAATGAAAGTGGATTGTCGCGGCATGTCGTATTGATTCGGCATGCCGGTTTGGTGCGTTCGGCATAAGAAGGAGGACGAGATGGAAGCGGCAACAGGGAAAAAGAGGGGCGTCATGAACGCGTTCCTGGACATCATCGAACGTGTGGGCGACAAACCCCTGCCTCTACCTGAAGCTTGACACCTCCGGCGCCGACGCGTCGACCCGCTACCCGCTTCATAACGGCATGTTCGATGTTGACGAATCGTGCTTGGAGGCGGGCGTTTTGGGCGCGGCCGGGATACTTCTCGATTACCTCGGTGCCATGGGTGGCGAATGAGGTTCTGCGGTTCCGGGCGCTGTGTCGAGAATCTTTGCGGGAAAATCAATCTCCCGCTTGACTCGGACCAACCGATTGGCTATGCTTCACTCTTTCCAAATTGCGGCAATACAACCTAGCTAGTCGAGCGGAGAGATGCCGGAGTGGTCGATCGGGCTGGTTTCGAAAACCAGTGAGGGGGCAACTCCTCCCAGGGTTCGAATCCCTGTCTCTCCGCCAATTTACTGTTCAGGCA
>JAVBRW010000116.1:0-4256 GCA_031547475.1 Planctomycetota bacterium | reverse complement strand
TTTTGTAGGTGCCGCCCTCCCCGCCGCAGGTCAGTATGTCCATTATGCCGCCGACGCCGTGATGGGTCGCCACCAGGCCGGGAATGTCGGCCGGATCGCGGGACGGGACGTTCAGGTTGAACAAAAACGCCTCCCCGTCCGGGTCCGCCATCCGGAGCGCTTTTTCCACCACCATGCGGGCGTAGTGTTTCGCGCCTTCCCAATTGGTGGGAAAGACATAATCGACCGAAACCGCCACCGCCGACAGCCCCGACGTCACCGCCTCGAACGCTGCCCCGACCGTGCCGGAGCAGCGGATGTTCCGGCCAATGTTCGGACCGAGATTGATGCCGGATACCACCAGCCTGGGCGTTTCCCCTTTCAAGACATGCTGCAAACCGTATTTGACCGCGTCGGCCGGCGTGCCGGTAATGGAATGGCGGGGTATGCCGTCCGGACCGTCCTCGTGGCGCCGGGTTTTGAGCCTTCCCTGGATGGAAATGCCCATGCCGACGCCGGATTGGTTGGTGGCGGGGGCGACGACGACCAGGCGATCGAGGCTCCGCAGCGCTTCGACAAGCGCGGCCAGCCCGGGCGCGTCAATGCCGTAGTCGTTGGTAAGGAGAATTGCCATGCACGTTCCGTTTGCCAAAAACATGGAGGATGCGCCAGCGGCCGGACGATTTCCGGCCCGAGTGGACAGAGTCATTGTACGGGTTTATGGGGTGATGTCATCAAAAATCGGCGGGTGAAAAAATAACTGGCAAGACAGCATGAACGACATATGATTGAGAGTGCGTTTCGCTCGTTTCGGCCGCATGCCCGGCATACGGCCCATACCCCATGGGAGAATTGTCATTATGGCAAACTCGCGCGCATTTGCGGCCGGCTTGGCGTTGTTGTTGTTTACGAACATGGTTCTGGCCGCCGAAGTCCAATGGCAGCCGCAGGATATGAAGGCGGCAATGGCAAAGGCGCAGGCCGAGGGCAAGTTGATTTACATTTTTGTCGAAGGCGACAATTGTCCGCCCTGCGATGCATTCAAGGCCAGCCACCTCGCCGATCCCGCCTATGTCGATTTTGTCAACAACATGTATGTCCCCATTCGCGTCCATGCCGGCAAACAGGCGGACGACGAATTTTTGTCCAATCTTCGACTGACCCACGCGGCGGTTCCGCGATTCTATGTCCTGTCCCCGGACGGCAAAGGGCTGTCCATGTCCATCGGCATGGTATCCGCCCCCCCCATGGGCGCGGGCGAAGTGCTGCGGCTTGCCGACGGACGGGAGTTGCCGGTGAACCGCGAACGCGCCGCCGGCCTCGCCGCCCGGCTTCGCTCGCATATAGCCAGCCAACGGGCGGCCGGCACCCTGTATCCGGACAATCCGCTCCGCCTGCTCGGCGTGTCGATTCTCGAAACCGAGGCGTGGGCGTTGGCCGGGCGTCTGGACGAAGCGGAAAAATCGTTCGGGAAAGCATGGGCGGGGCAACTGGTCGATCAGGAAATCCGCGACTGGTACGTCAACTTCTGGCTGGCGTGGAAACACAATCTGCCGGGCGCGCTGGAGGCGGCGGAAGCCTACCGCGCCACCAACACGGACGACCCGAACGGCCACTGGCTGGTAGCCCGCGCCCTGGCCGCCAACGGCCGCTACCGGGACGCGGTGAAGGAAGGCGATGCCCTGCTCGCCGCCGATCCGTCCAACCAGCGGGTGGCGGAACAGGTGGAGGCGTGGAAAAAACTGGCGGGCGGGAAATAGGATTATTTCGCATCCCTGCCGCGCGGACGCCTTCCCTCCCTCCTGCCCTGACCGTCGGAAGCGTCGCGGCCGGCGCGGTAGTTGCGCTCGCTTGCAAGAATCACCTCGCCCGAAACGGCGTCGATATCGACGCGGTGCCACTTGTCCTCCGCCATGACGGTGACGCGGTACAGCGTTTTGCCGTCCCGCCTGACCGTTTTCAGCACCCTGACCACTTCGCCGGCGCCGGCTTTGTCGAGGGCAATTTTCCGCGCCTCGGCAAAGGTTGTTTTGGCTTCCGCCGCCTTGTCCTCGCGGCCGGCGGGAATGCGCGTCGATTCGATATTGGCCCGCTCGAACCGGATCAGTTCGCCCTTTTCCGCGCCGAGAACGATGCTGTAGCGGTAGTTATCGTCAACCATCACCAGCGCGTACACCTGTTCGCCGGCCCGGGTGGCCCGGAGAATGCATCGGGCGACGCGGCCGCCATCGACCAGCTTCGCCGCCGCGTCCTTCGCGGCCTGTTCCGGCACGACAGCCTCCCCGGCCGTCAAGCCCGCCGACAACGCCAGAATCGCAACCGCCGCCCAACCGAGGATGCCGCGCATGTGTGCCGTCACAGTGTTCTCCTTATAGCGAACCGGATTTCAATCGTCCCCATTCCGGCAAGAATACCCCCGTTCGCGCGCATCCGCAAGAGCCGGCGCCATTTTCGCGGCAATCCGGACCCAAAAAAACGGCCCTCTTCCGTCGAAGAGGGCCTGGAATGATAGTGTTTGGCACGTCGGGTCAGTAGTAATAGCGGATGGTCCGGCTCACTTTCTTGTCCTTGAGCACGCGGGACCAGAACATGGCGTTCCAGTACATCAGCGCGCTGACAAAGCCGATAAACCCGACCGCGGCTAAAAATGCGACGTCTCCCATGATTCCGGCCGCCATCAGCACAATTCCTGCGACAAACGCGATGATGGACCATCCGGTTGCGCCGATTGTTCCGTGCGGGGCCACGGGTTCGAAAACCCTTTTGCTGCTCATTGCGGTATCCATGGCAATCTCCTTGTGACAATGCGTGACTGGCTCCTTCTCCACGGGTTTTGCCATTTCCCGAAAGGATTGTCCAATCAGTCTATACGTGCCGTCATTCGACGGTTTCGAGCGTTTTCCCAATTTGTCTTACCGCCACGCGGCGGATACGGGAACACGCTTTCAATGTGTTCAATTATATATGTCGCATTCCCTTGCGCAATCATTTGAAGAAACAATTCTCAATAACCGGATGAAAGCAAACCCGGAAGATTTCCGGTTTGCATTGACAACGAAAAAAGGCGAAACATTTCTATATTTAATACCCCACGGCCGAAGCCGATTTTATCGAATCCATCCGGCCCGATGGGGGGCATGGGTGTCATTCGGTCACGCGCGTGAAAATGTCCTGCAACGCGCGCGCGTCCAATGCCTGAACCGGTATTACCGGCGGCGGCTCGCCTTCGCTCTCGTTCAAACGCTTTTCGTACCAAGCGACGTCGATCCAGCGGCCGAACTTGAAGCCGGTGCGGTGGTAAACGCCCACGGCGGAGAAACCGAAGCGCTCGTGCAGGCGCTCGCTCCGGGGGTTCGGGGAGGTGACGCCGCCGTAGACGTTCCGGATGTTCTGGAGTTCGAGAATCGACAAAAGCGCCCGGTACAATCTGCTTCCGCAGCCGGAACCGACCTGCTCCTTGTCGAGGTACACCGACAATGTCGCGTTCCACTGATAGGCGGCGCGCTCCATCTGCCGGCCCGCATAGGCATAGCCGATTATCCGTCCGCCCCGTATGCCGACGATATAGGGATAGGTTGCCAAGATCGCGCCGATGCGGCCAGCCATGTCCTCCACCGTCGGCGGAACCGTTTCGAACGATATGACCGTGTCGGCGACATACGGGGCGTAAATGGCCTGGATCGCCGCCGCATCCGCCGTGGTCGCCATCCTCATGCGCAGCTTTTCCATCGCCGGCTTCCTTTGCGGATTTTCCGTTACCGCTTGTACAGTTTTTTCTGCTCGTCCTGGAACACCCTGCCCTTGGTGTCGATGCCGACGATAAGGCGGAGTTTCTCCACCTCGAGCCGCTTGATCGACTCGGTGCCGAGATCCTCGTACGCCACCACGTCGCATTTCTTCACCTGGTCGGAAATAAGGGCGGAGGCGCCGCCGATGCTCAGGAGATAGACGCCGCCGTATTTTTTGCACAGGCCGGGCACGAAATCGGAGCGATCGCCCTTCCCGATCATGCCGAGCATGCCGAGCTGGAACGTCATTTCGACAAAGCTGTCCATGCGCATGCTGGTGGTGGGGGCGATGGAACCCATGGTCCGTCCCGGCTTGGTCGGACAGGGTCCGGCGTAGAAAATGAACTGGTTGGCGAAGTCCATCGGCATTGACTTTCCGTCGGCCAGCGCGGCCTGCATCCGCTTGTGGGCTGCGTCGCGGGCGGTGTAGATGATGCCGGTGAGTTCGAGCACATCGCCGATGTCGAGGGCGCGCATGTCGTCCCGGGT
>JAVBRW010000156.1:0-19034 GCA_031547475.1 Planctomycetota bacterium | reverse complement strand
CCCTAAACGTCATTCCGGCGGTAAAAACAGCCGCTGCACCCCCAACGGGAAGTTGAGCCGGAATCCAGCGGGATTGACACGGACGGCAGGATAAACCTGCACTGCCGCGCAGGAAAACCCCATTTTGCAAAACTCCAGTTCACAATTATTCCTCCCGCGATACGACGCAATAAGAGGATAATTGTGAATTGTGAATCGTGAATTGTGAATTCGCTTTTGCGTTTTCCTACTGCTTCGCTCCCGCCGCCGCTTTCGCGGCCGCGTCGGCCGCTTCGGAAGCGGCTTTCGCAGCCTTGGCCGCCTCCTCCGCCCGCTTGGCGGCGGCGGCCGCCTCGGCGGCAAGGGCCTGGGCCTGAATTTCTTCCGGAGACTTCTGCGCCGCCTGCGGCTGGGCGGCCGGCGGTTCGGGCGGAAGCGCCTGCAAAGGCTCGAGCTCGGGAATGGCCGGCGGCTGGGCAGGCGGATTGACCACCACCGGCGGAGCGGGCACGACGACCGGCTGGCTGGGCGGCACCGGCTGCATCGGCGCGGCGGGCGACTGGGCGGGAACCGGTGTGGACGACGGCGCCGCCTGGATAATCGTGTAGCTGGACAACGCCTCGATCAGCGGATACGCCTCGGGCGGCACCGCCACCATGCCGTTGAACAGAATGTCCTTCAACCCGATATCCATTCCATACATGGCGCGGTTGTACTCGTCGTAGTTCAGGAGCGCCCCGCCTTCGAAGGCGACGCCGGCGTACAGCCCCTTCGCCCGCGAATAGGCCAGGAGAGCCGTGCCGGCGCTCACCTTGGCGGACGCGTCGCGGCCGACCGGTCCGGCGGCGGCCGAAGCGTCGACGCCGACCTTGAACCTGCTTTTCACCAGCATTTCCAGGCCGTCGCGGTTCATGATGAGGATGATGGCGTCGATGGATTGCCCGCCGATCTGGAAACCGAAACTGCCTTCGGCCGACACGACGAATCCGGGCGCCGACCAGGCGCCGGTGTCGGGATTGTGCAGCAGCACCACGCCGTCGCCCCCTTTGACGCCGAACACGAAACCGGCCTTGTACTGGCGCATGATGATAATGCCGTAACATTGAGAGAGAAGATCACTTGGGACGGCACTGTCGGGGGCGTATTGGAAATCGACGAAAAACTGGCGGAAATCCTCGAGGCGTTTCGCCACATCCCGCTTCGACGCCGCCTCGGCGGCCGCGCAGAACACCAGGGAAAGGGCGATGCACAACAAAAAGTGACGTGCCAGGGATCGCATGTGAATTCTCCTTCTTTTCGATCTCGCGTGATGGAAGCCTTGAGCATGCCGGGAGTCAACCGCTACCGAAAGAATACCCCAACCTCGGTGAAAGGCAAGAAAAACCGCCTGTTTTTCGCATCATTCCGCTCTCGCCTTGAAGCGCCGCAGCCTGAGCGCGTTGGCCAGGACCGACACCGAACTCAGCGACATCGCCACCGCCGCCAACATCGGGTTCAAAAGCGGACCGCCGAAAAGATGGAGCACCCCCGCCGCGACCGGTATGCCTGCCGTGTTGTAGGCGAACGCCCAGAACAGGTTTTCCTTGATATTGCGGATAGTGGCGCGGCTCAGCCCGATGGCGGCCGGCACATCCATCAGATCGCTCCTCATTAATACTATGTCGGCGGATTCCATCGCCACGTCGGTCCCCGATCCGATGGCGATGCCGACATCGGCCTGGACCAGCGCGGGCGCGTCGTTGATGCCGTCGCCGACCATGGCCACCTTTTTTCCCGTTTCCTGCAATTTCTTGACCTCGGCCGCCTTGTCGCCCGGCAGCACTTCGGCCAGCACCCGATCGACCCCGACCTGCTTGGCTATGGCTTCCGCCGTCCGCCGGTTGTCGCCGGTCAGCATCAGGACTTCGATACCGAGCTTTTTCAAGGCGGCGACGGCGGCGGGACTCGATTTCTTCACCACATCGGCGACGGCGACGACGCCGGCCGGCCGGCCGGCCAGGGCGGCATACATGGGCGTTTTGCCTTCGCCGGCCAGACGGTCGAATTCGGCAGGCAGCGTGTCCAGCCCGATGTTCCGCTCGTCCATCAGCTTCCGGTTGCCGACCAGTATTTCCGCCCCTTCCGCCTGGGCGACGATGCCCCGGCCGCTCAGCGCTTCGAAATGCTCCAGGGCCGGCAGTTTCATTCCGCCGGCGCGGGCGACGATGGCGTCGCCCAAGGGGTGCTCCGATCCCTTTTCCGCCGCCGCGACGAAGCGGAGCAACGCGTCCGGCTCGACGCCGGCGGCGGGAACGATGTCGGTGACTTCCGGCTTGCCCTCGGTTATGGTGCCGGTCTTGTCGAGAACGATGGCGTTGACTTTGCGGGCGGTTTCCAAAGCGCCGCCGCCTTTTATCAATATGCCCTGCTCCGCCCCCCTGCCGGTGCCGACCATGATGGCGGTCGGCGTGGCGAGGCCGAGGGCGCAGGGACAGGCGATGATGAGAACCGATATGAATATGGACAGGGCGAACCGCGCGTCGTGGGTGCCGATCAGCCAGGCCGCCGCCGACAACACGGCGATGGCGATGACGGCGGGCACGAAATAGCCGGCCACCACGTCGGCAAGTTGCGCGATGGGCGCTTTGGCGTTTTGCGCGTCCTCGACCAGCTTGATGATGTGGGCGAGCGCGGTGTCGGCCCCCACCTTGTCGGCGCGGAAGCGGAGAAGGCCGTTCTTGTTCAGCGACGCCGCATAGACGCGGTCGCCCGGCTTTTTGTCGACCGGAATGCTTTCGCCGGTGAGCATGGATTCGTCCACCGCCCCGGTGCCTTCCAGCACTTCGCCGTCGACCGGGAACTTTTCGCCCGGCTTGACCACGATGACATCGCCCACCTCCACCTCGTCGATGGGAATTTCCACCTCTTTGCCGGCGCGGACGATCAGCGCGGTTTTCGGGGCGAGGCCCATAAGCTTCTTGATGGCTTCAGACGTTTTCCCCTTCGATACCGCTTCGAGCGTTTTCCCCAGCAGGATAAGGGTGATGATGACGCCGGCCGATTCGTAATACATGCCGTGAACCGCCATGTGATCGCCATGGGCGACGACGCGCCAGGTGGAATACAGGCTGTAGAGAACCGCCGCCGAAGTGCCGACGGCGATGAGGGAGTCCATGTTCGGCGAGCGCTGCCGCAGCAGGCGGAAGCCGACCGTGTAGAAGCGGCGGCCGACAATGACGATGGGAATGGTGAGAAGCAATTGCACCAAAGCGAAACGGACGGAATGCGCCATGGGATCGAGGAACGCGGGGAAGGGAACCCAGCGTATCATGCTGCCCATGGCGATATAGAAAAGCGGAACGCAGAAAATGAGGCTGACGGCGAAACGGCGCTTGAGCGCGGCGATTTCCTTTTCCTTCCTGACCCTGTCGGCGTCGACCGGTCCGGTTTTTTCGATATCCAGCGCTTCGAACCCGGCCTTGGTTATCGCTTCGCGGACGGCGGACAGCTTGAGGCGGGAACGATCGTATTTGACCAGCGCTTTTTCCGTCGCGTAATTGACCGACGCCTCGGCGACGCCGTCCAGGCGGGACAGCACTTTTTCCAGCCGTTTGGCGCAGGCGGCGCAGGTCATGCCGGCGACGGGAATGGTCAGTTCGCCCATGTCGCTTCGGGCAACACCGAAACCGGCCTTGTCGACGGCGGCGGCGAGGGCGTCCCGCGACAGGCGTGATTCGTCGTAGCGGAGAATAAGCTTTTCGGTGGCGAAATTGACGCCGGCCTCTTCGACGCCGTCCAGCCGGCGGACCACCTTTTCCAAACGTGCGGCGCAGGCCGCACAGGTCATGCCGGTGATGGTAAGGGTCAGATTGGTCACAACGCCATCCTTTCGCCTTGTGAGGTTATGGAAAGTTGGGTTTGCCCATTGCCACGCCGCACCGCGCCGCACCAGGTGCTTCTGTCGCGCGGACTGTCAAATCCTTTTCCATTAGCGCCCGCCCGGGGCGATGCGTCAACCCTCTTCATCCATTCCGTGCATGTTTCCGTCCCGCCGCCTATTAAAAATGTCCTTTTTCATGGAAATCGTCATGGCTTTTCCGGCAAAAGTTGAAGACGCACCATACAATACAAGTATCCAATAGCTACATGACAAGTGCCAGCAACTCGCGGACCGATTTTAGTGCCAGCAACCCGCGGACTAAAATGCCGGCACACTTTTGAAGCAGTAGTCTTTCTGAATCATCATGTGCGTCCCCTTACTGAAAGGAGTCCATCCATGAACATTCCGCTCGGCGCCGCCCATACGGAATCCGTCGAAGTCAGCGAGAAAAACACGGCCAGCGCCTTCGGCAGCGGCCTGGTCGACGTTTTCGCCACCCCCATGATGGTGGCGCTCCTGGAGTCGGCGGCGTCCCGCTGTCTCGCGCCCTTCCTCGAGCCCGGCATGGTGAGCGTCGGCACCCGTGTCGATGTCGAACACAGCGGCGCCACGCCGGTCGGCATGCGCGTTTCCGCCACTGCCACCGTATCCGAAGTCGATCGCCGCAAAGTGGTGTTCGCGGTGGTGGTCAATGACGAGGCGGGCGAGGTCGGGCGCGGGACCCATATCCGTTTTATCGTGGACAGGGCAAAGTTCACCGCGAAAGCTTTGTCGAAAAAAGGGTGACATTGAATTATTTTGATGCATTTTGAAGCATTTAGGGCAATAAGTTGCTGTCCTCGCGCGAAAAATCCGCATTGGAAGGAAGGCGAGGATTTTTTTTGCAAAAAATGCACTAAATTATTGCATCATGCTTCAATATGCTTTATAATGCTTCAAAGCGGACTTTCAGGAAAATCAAACAAACCGCCGCTTGATTTCCTTTAAAGTTTCCGGGGTTCCTTTTTCGTCGGGAATTATTGTCAAGTCGGTCGTTTTAGCTGACCTGGCGAGAAAACAACCCACTGCAGTATAAACACTAACAATTTTCAAGTAAACCGGGCGGCGGTTGGCCCGGTTTACTTGAAAACTCGCTTCAAAGACAGTGATGAAATTGACTTTGCAAAAGGACATTTCACCATGTTAGCGGCCGAACGTCTGGAAGCCATCAAGGAGTACATGCGGGAAAACAAGTTCGCCCGCATCGGCAAGCTGGAAAAGCGCCTCGGTGTTTCTCGCGCCACCATTCGCCGCTGTTTTCTCCAGCTCGAGCGGGACAACTTTCTCCGCACCGTTCGCGGCGGCGCCGTGCTGGCCGGCGAAGGCATCGCTTTCGAGCAGCCGTACAGCCAGAAACGCGACTCCAACAAGGAGGAAAAGCGCCGCATCGCCAAAAGGGCGGCGGAATACGTGCACGACAATTTCAGCGTGTTCCTCGACGCCAGCACCACGGTGGCGGAGATAACCGACTTCCTCGCCGACAAGAAAAACCTCATGGTCGCCACCAACGACGTCCATATCGCGTCGAAATTGAAGGATTCGGCCAACATGACGGTGACGGTCATCGGCGGCGTGCTGAGGCGGGGCTACTTCACCCTCACCGGCATGTTCACCGAATCGCTTCTTCGGGGCATGAATTTCGACTGCGCCTTCCTCGGCATCGACGCGGTGAGCGAAAAGGGCGGTTTCATGCTCACCAACACCGAGGAGGTGCAGATAAAACGCGTCGTCGCCGGATCGTCCGGCAAGGTGGTCGTCCTGTGCGATCACGCCAAGTTCGACAAATCGTCGTTCCTCAACGTCTGCGGTTTCCCGGACGTCGACGCCGTCATCACCGGCGACGAACTCGATCGGGAGGTGCGGGATCGCTACAGGGACCTCGGTCCCGAGTTCATATATGTGTGAAAAAGTGTTTCAACCGCGTCGACACTTGAATAGGAGCAACCATGCCTGATGTGCAAGCATTGGCCGAAAAATGCCGGGCGCTGCGCCGCGACATTCTCGAGGCCGTCTACCGGGCGGGAAGCGGCCATCTCGGCGGCAGCTTTTCGGCCCTGGAAATTATGGCCGCCCTCTACTACTACAAGATGAGAATCGATGTGAAAAACCCGAAATGGGAGGATCGCGATCGTTTCATCCTGTCGAAAGGCCACGCCTCCCCGGCCCTCTACGCCATCCTCGCCGACAAGGGATTTTTCGACAAGTCCGAGCTGTGGAAGCTCAGGAAAATCGAAGGATCCCTCCAGGGCGCGCCGGGCATGTACACGCCCGGCATCGACATGTCGTCCGGATCGCTCGGGCAGGGCATTTCGGTCGGCGTCGGCATGGCGCTGGCCGCCCGCATGCGCGGGAAAAGCTACAAGACCTACGTCATGCTCGGCGACGGCGAAGTGCAGGAAGGCCTCGTCTGGGAAGCATTGATGTCGGCCGCCTGCTTCAAGCTCGGCAACCTCGTCGCCATCCTGGACGACAACCACGTGCAGATGTGCGGCGCCACCTGCGACATCCTGTCCGTCGGCAATTTGCGGAAAAAGTTCGAGGCGTTCGACTGGAACGTGGTGGAGGTGAACGGCCACGACATCCCCTCCGTCATCGCCGCCCTCGACGCCATCCCGGACGCGCCGACCGCCAAGCCCACCATGATCCTGGCCGACACGGTCAAGGGCAAGGGCGTCTCGTTCATGGAAGGGACGGCGGCCTGGCACGGCGGCGCGCCGACGGACGAACAGTTTGAAAAGGCGATGAAGGAACTGGGAGGGACGGTGAAATGATAGCGACCAGAGTAGCGTACGGCAACACCCTGGCGGCTCTCGCCAAGGAGGACAAGCGGATCGTCGCCCTCGACGCCGACGTGATGAAGTCGACCGGCACCAAGCCGGTTCACGATCAGGTGCCGGAGCAGTTCGTCAACTGCGGCATCGCCGAGCAGAACATGGTCTGCGTCGGCGCCGGCCTCGCCGCCTGCGGCATGATCCCGTTCGTGACCACCTTCGCCGTGTTCACCTGCATGCGCGCGGTCGAGCAGGTCAGGAACGGCGTCTGCTACCCCAATTTCAGCGTCAAGGTGGCCGGCACCCACGCCGGTCTCGAGACCGGCGCCGACGGCGCCACCCACCAGGCCATCGAGGACATCGCCATCATGCGGAGCCTGCCGAACATGCGCGTCCTGGTTCCGGCCAGCGGCGTCGCGGCGGAAAAGCTCACCCGCCTCGCCGCTTTTACGGACGGCCCCTTCTACCTCCGCATGGGCAAGGATCCGATCGAGGAAATCTACGCGCCGGACGCGCAGTTCGCCCTCGGCGGCAGCGCGCAATTGCATGACGGCAACGACGTCGCCATCATCGCCTGCGGCAACATGGTCGTCCGCGCCCTGGCGGCGGCGAAAGCGCTCAAGGAAAAGGGCGTCGGCGCCCGCGTCATCGATCTCTATTCCATCAAGCCGCTGGACGAGGCGGCCATCGTCAGGGCGGCCAGGGAAACGAAGGGCATCGTCACCATCGAGGATCACAGCGTTCTCGGCGGCCTCGGCGGCGCAGTGGCGGAAGTGGTCGCCGACAAGGCGCCGTGCCGCGTCGTCCGCCTGGGCCTGGCCGACGTGTTCGGCCGTTCCGGCACGCCCGCCTCCCTTTACGAACGGTTCGGCCTCACCGCCGAAAAGGCAACCGAAGCCGCGCTGGCGCTGTGCGGCGGAAAATAAAGTGTGGGCCTGTCCGGAAATGACGGCAGCGGGTTTGTGCCGTACTGCCATTGATTTCGGGCGGACCCTTGGGCGATTTGGGATCTGTTTTCTTTCACAGGAGGAACAAGCGATGCAAGCGAAGAGAATTGCCTTGTTGGCCGCTTTCGCGGCAGTGCTGTGTCTGGCCGCGCCGGTCGCCCGATCCGGAGAAAAGGTCTACAATCTCCGCTTGGCCCATACCCAGGCAGCGGATCATCCGGTCCACACCTGCATGCTGGAAGCGGCGGCGAAAATCAAGCAGCGCACCAACGGGGCCGTGAATATCGAGGTGTTCCCCTCCAGCCAGCTCGGGGGCGATCGCGACGTCGCCGACGGCCTCGGCCTCGGCACCATCGCCATGGGCATTTTCGGCACCGGCGCCCTGCAGTCGCTGGACAAGCGGCTCATCATCGAGGAGCTGCCCTTCGCCTGGCCCACCAAGCAGAAGGCCTACGCGGCGGTCGACGGCGATCTCGGCAAGGCGGTCAACGACATCCTGCTCCAGTACAAGATCGTCGGCCTCAGCTACTGGGAAAGCGGCCACCGCCACATCACCAACAGCGCCCGCGCCATCAACTCCATCAAGGACATCGCCGGCCTGAAGTTCCGCGTTCCCGAAGCCGAGATGCGCATCGACACCTTCAAGGCGGTCGGCGCGCTGCCGGTGCCCATGCCGCTTTCCGAAGTGTTCACCGCCCTCCAGACCCGGGTGGTGGACGGGCAGGAAAACCCCCTCGCCACCCTCTACACCCTCAAATTCTACGAAGTGCAGAAATACCTGACCCTGTCGTACCATATCTGGGGCTCCTTCCTGGTCGCCATTTCCGAAAAGGTCTGGCTGGATATGCCCGAGAGCTACCGCAAAATCATGCTCGAGGAGGTCGACGGCATCAAGGCCAAGCAGCGGACCATGATCACCGCCATGGAAAAAGAGGCTTTGGAAAAAATCAAGGCGGCCGGCGTCCAGGTGAACGAACTGAACATCCAGGAATTCCAGAACGCCGAAAAGGGCGTTTGGGACAAGTACAGCAAGTCCTTCGGCAAGGAGCTGGTGGACATCGTCCGCAAGTATTCCGGAAACTGAATCGCCGCCCAAGCCGACGGCCGGAGCCCCGAGCGCCTGAGGGCGGGGTTTCGGCCGCCGGGAGCGGGTTGTCTTTCAGGGTGGGGGATTATCCATGTATTTCGCCATAAAACGGTGCATTCTTTCCGGGATCAAATATTTCTGCATCGCCATGATCTGGACCATGAGCGCCGTCATCCTCGCCGGCGTGTTCTGCCGGTTCGTTCTCCTGACGCCGCTGGTGTGGGGGGAGGAACTCTCCCTGACCTGCGTGGTCTGGCTGACGTTCGTGGGTTCGGCGCTGGCTTTTGAGCTGAATTCCCATGTCATTGTCGATCTGGCGTCCAATCTCGTGCACGATTCCGGCAAACGGGTGATCCGCCTGATCGTCAGCTTCCTGATTATCCCCCTCTCGGCGTTTCTGGCGGTGGCGGGCTATGTCATGATGCAGCAGACCAGGAATTCCATAACTCCGGGCCTCAACATTTCGGTGGCGGTCCTCTATACCCCCGCGCTCCTGGGCGGCATCCTCATGTTCTGGCTTGCCTGCGAGAAGTTCGTCTACGCATTGCTGTCCATCGTTTCCGGCCGCGACATCGTTCCGCCCCTGGCCATCCTTCCCCCCGTGGAAGCCGCCGTCGCGCCGGAACGGCCGGCGGAAGGAGGAACCACCCGATGCTAGGCCTGCTTTTGCTGATTCTCCTGTTTTTCATCGCGCTGGAAGTGCCGGTCTCGCTGTCCATCGCCCTTTCCTCGCTTTGCTATCTGCTCGCCATGGATTTTCCGACCGTGCTGCTGGCGCAGCGCTCGATTCTGGGCACCTATTCCTTTCCCTTCCTGGCGCTGCCCTTCTTCGTCCTCGCCGGCAACCTGATGAGCTACGGCGGCATTTCGCGCCGCCTTCTCCGGCTCGCCAGCGCGCTGGTCGGGCATTTGCGCGGCGGGCTGGCCATTGTCACCGTCGTCGCCAGCATGCTTTTCGGCGCCCTGTCCGGTTCGGCCATCGGCGGCACCGCCGCCATCGGTTCGGTCATGATTCCCGCCATGAAGGCGAAGGGCTACGCGCCCGAATTCGCCGCCGCCCTCCAGGGCACGTCGGGAGTGCTCGCCTCCCTGATCCCGCCCAGCCTGACGGTGGTGATCATCGGGGCGACGGCGGGAGTGTCCATCGGCACCCTCCTCATCGCCGGCATTCTGCCGGGCGTTCTGACCGCCGCCGGCCTGATCGTCGCCTCGGTCGTCATTTCGCACCGGCGCGGCTACGGCGGCGCCGACCGCGCGGCGGCGGGAGAGCTGCGGAGCGCCGTCGTCGGGGCCATCCTGCCCCTGCTGGCCCCGATTATCATTCTCGGAAGCGTGTGGCTGAGCATCTGCACCGTGACCGAATCGGCTGTCGTCGTCGTCGCCTACGCCCTGTTCCTGGGGGTGGTCGTGTATCGGGAAATACGCTTCCGCGATCTCGGCACCATCGCCTACAAGACGGCGCTGACCACCATTTCCATCATGATGATCGTCGGCTTCGCCTCGCTTTTCGGCTGGATAGTGGCGGCCGAGCGCATGCCGCAGCAGATGGCGGAATGGTTCCTGTCCGTATCCTCCAGCAAATGGGTGTTCCTGCTGCTGTTCAACATCCTCATTCTCATCCTCGGCACGTTCATGGAGACAAACGCCATCGTTCTCATCCTGACGCCGGTGTTTTTCCCCATTGCCCAGAAGTACGGCATCGATCTGGTGCATTTCAGCACCATTTTCCTGCTCAACCTGTGCATAGGCGCCAATACGCCCCCGCTGGGCGTGACCCTGATGACCGCGACGAAAATCGCCAACGTTTCGTTCACCAAGTCCTCGCGGGCGGTTCTCCCGTTCCTGTTTGCGACCGTGGTCGCTCTGGTGATCGTGACCCTGGTTCCCGGCGTATCCACCTTCCTTCCCAATTTGCTGTTCAGGCGTTAGGGCGGCGGTTTCGGCGGGGCGAATGACGAATGGCGGGAGAACAGGCATGAATTCATACGAACGCGTACAGATCGCCCTTTCCTTCCGGGAGCCGGATCGCGTGCCCCTGGCCGAATTCCTGATCGATCCGGCCATTTGGAAAGCGCTTCTGCCATCCGCCCGGGATCAGCACGATTTCGAGGATTTCCACGATTTCGACGTGGTCAACGAGAAGAATTTCTACAGCTTCTCGGTCGGCGCGGACGGGCTTGGCGTCGATGAATGGGGCATCCGCTACCACCTCGGCGACAAACTCTATCCCCATCCGGTGAAAGGCCCGATACGGGACGAAAAAGGGCTGGAGTCCTATCGGCCTCCCGACGGCTCCCTCCCCGCGCGCCTGGGCGGGCTGCCGGCGCTGCTCGAACGCTACAAGGGAAAGAGGTTCGTCTCTTTCCAGATGCGCGCCTTTTTTCTCTGGGCGACCGCCCTGTGCGGGTTCGAGGACATGCTTGTCTACATGCATGCCGAGCCCGAACTGGCCGCCCGGCTGTTCGACGCCATTCTCGAGCAGCAGATCGCGCTGGCCCGGAACGCCATCCGCGCCGGCGCCGACATGATACTGGAGACGGACGATCACGCCTACAACTCCGGTTCCTTCGTGTCGCCGGAAATGTTCCGGGAGCTGGTGGCGCCCCGCATCCGGCGGTTCTGCGACGCCGTGCACGAAGAGGGCGGCATCGTCATCAAGCACACCGACGGCGACATCATGGGCATCATCGACGATCTGGTCGCGGCGGGAGTGGACGGCCTCAATTCCATAGAACCCGCGGCCGGCATGGATCTGGCGCTGGTGAAGGAAAAATACGGGCGGAAGATTTCTCTTTGGGGGAACTTCGACTGCGGCGATCTCCTTGCGAGCGGCGGCAGGGCGGACGTGGAAAAGGCTATCAGGGATTGCATCGCCGCCGGTGCGCCGGGCGGAGGATACGTCCTGACTTCCTGCAACACCATCCCCCCCTCCGCCAAACCGGAGAATTACGCCGCCGTCATCGAAAGCGCCCGCCGCTATGGAAAATATCCCCTGTGCGTCGGCGCGGCCGGGCCGGAAGGCGCGCCCGCATGAACGATATTTCCCGGCTGTATTCCAATTTCCGTCTGGTGGACGGCACCGGCGCCGCCCCGGCCGGGGGCATGGACATGCTGGTGGAGAACGGGGTCGTCTCCCGCCTTGCCGCCACCGGCTCCATTCCTCCGGACGGCTGCGCCGAAGTGGTCCGGCTGGACGGGAAAACCGTTCTCCCCGGCCTGATCGACTGCCATGTCCACATATGTTTCGATCCGGTCGGCGATCCGGTGGGCGAGCTGGCCAAAACGCCCGACGCCCTGGTCGCCCTCAAGGCGCAGAAGCGCCTCGTGGATCTGCTTCGCTCGGGCGTCACTTTTTTCCGCGACATGGGCGGCAAGAACCATGTGGATCTCGCGCTCAGGCGGGCGGTGGCCGACGGCGTGATTCCGGGGCCGTCCTTCCTCGCCTCGGGCAGGGTGCTGGCGGTGACGGGCGGCCATTTCTGGCCCATCGCCCGCGTCGCCGACGGCCCGGCGGAAATGGCCAGGGCCGCCCGCGAACAGTTGGCGGCCGGGGCCGATGTGATTAAGCTCATGGCGACGGGCGGGGTGCTCACCCCGAATGTCAAATCCGACTCCAGCCAGATGACTCCGGAGGAGATTTCGGCGGCGGTGGCGGTGGCGCACGGCAACGGCGTTAGGGCGGCCGTCCACGCCCACGGCACCGACGGCATCCGGAACGCCGTCCTCGCCGGCGTCGACTCGGTCGAGCACGGCGTCTACCTGGACGAGGAAACGGCCGGCATGATGGCCGAGCGCGGAACCTGGCTTGTCCCCACCTTCTCGACCGGCCGGCGCATGCTGGAGGTGGGAATCGCGGGCGGCGTGCCCCCTTTCGCCCATGAAAAGGCCAAAATCGCCGGCGAAAGCCATTTGCGGAGTTTTCACCTGGCGTTGCGGGCGGGAGTCGGCATCGTCTGCGGCACCGACTCCGGCACGCCCTTCAACCCGTGCGGCTGCACGCCCCGGGAGGTGTTGCACCTGCATGGCGAAGGCATGTCCATGTTGGCGGCCATCCGCGCCGCCACCCTGGACGCGGCCCGGCTGCTCGGCGTGGCGGACCGGCGGGGCAGCCTGGCGGAGGGCAAGATCGCGGATTTCCTCGTGTTCGACGACAATCCGGTTGAACAGCCGCGGGCGCTTGTGGAAGATAAGGAAGTGTATTTGGCCGGCGAGAGGTTTTTTTAAGGCAGCATTGGCAACGTGCAATAAGGAGAGTCGCAACATGGATCATTTCGATTTGGCCCGCCAGTTCATGCTGGTCGAGGCGGCGTCCGGCTACGAGAAGAAAATGGCGTACCTCCTCCGGGACACGCTGGCGCCGCTGTCCGACGAGGTCCGCATCGATCGGGCCGGGAACGTCGTCGCCAAAATCGCCGGCACCGATGCGTCGGCCCCCACCGTCCTGCTGATGGCGCACATGGATCAGCTCGGCTTCATCATCCGGAAAATCGAGGCGAACGGCCTTATCCAGGTCGACCGCATGGGCGGCATACCGGAAAAAGTGCTGCCCGCCCTCGAAGTCTCCGTCGCCACCCTCGGGGGCGACTACATCCCGGGCGTCATCGGCGTCAAATCGCACCACGTCACGCCGGCCGAGGAGAAATACAAGGTCGATGTCGTCACCAGCCTGTTCGTCGACATCGGCGCCTCGTCCAAAAAGCAGGTGATGGACGCCGGCATCCATGTCGGCTGCCCCATCATCTACAAGCCCGCCTACCGGCGTTTGTTCGACAACCGGGTGTGCGGCACGGCGGTGGACGATCGCTGCGGCCTGGTGGCGCTGGTCGATATCGCGCACCGGCTCAAGGCCAACCGCCCGAAAGCCACCGTCTACCTCGCCGGCACCGTTATGGAGGAATTCAACATCCGCGGCGCCGTCATCGCCGCCCGCGCGGTCAAGCCGGACATCGCCATCTGCCTCGACATCACCATGTCGGGGGACACCCCGGATCTGTCGGGGAAATACGACGTCGCGCTCGGGCGCGGGCCGACCGTCACCCTCTACAATTTCCACGGCCGCGGCACCCTGAACGGCCATCTGGCCCACGCCGGCCTGTACCGTTTGGCCCTGTCCAGCGCCGAGAAGGCGGGGGTGAACCTGCAGGAGTTCTCGTCCCTCGGCATGCTCACGGAGACCGCCTACGTCCAGATGGAGCACGCATACGTGGCCTGCCTCGACATGGGCTTCCCGGCCCGCTACACGCATTCGCCGGTCGAGTGCTGCGACATCGGAGACATCAAAGGACTCGGGGTGGTGGTCGAGTCGATGCTCCACAACATCGGCGCCGATTTCCATCTCGGCAGATATTGAATCCCGGAGTGTTTCCATAATTCCCAATCACCCGATTTATTCCCAATTACGAAGGAGATTCACATGACCTGGTTGAAAGAGCTGTTCGCCGTCGAGAAGCCGATTATCGCCATGTGCCATTTGCAGGCCATGCCGGGCGATCCGTATTACGACCGCGCGGGCGGAATGAAAAAAGTCGTCGATTTGGCCCGCAAGGATTTGCTGGCGCTGCAGGAGGGCGGGGTTGACGGGGTCATGTTCTCCAACGAGTTCAGCATGCCGTACCTGACCCGGGTGCGCACCGAGACGGTGGCGTCGATGGCGCGGGTGATTGGCGAGCTGATGGGGGAAATAACAATTCCCTACGGCGTCAACTGCCTGTGGGATCCCCTCGCGTCGATAGACCTGGCGGTGGCGGTGGACGCCAAGTTCATGCGCGAGGTGATGACCGGCGTGTACGGCAGCGATTTCGGCCTGTGGAACACCAACGTCGGCCAGACGGTTCGGCACAAGATGGAGGTCGGCGCGGCGGACCTCAAGCTGTTGTTCAACATCGTTCCGGAGGCGGCGGTCTACCTCGGCAACCGCGACATCCGCTCCGTCGCCAAGTCGACCGAGTTCAACAACCGTCCGGACGCGCTCTGTGTGTCGGGGCTGACGGCCGGCGTCGAGACGGACACCCAGATCCTGAAACAGGTCAAGGACACGGTCAAGCGGACGCCGGTCTTTTCCAACACCGGCTGCACCAAGGACAACATCAAGGCGCAACTCCGGGTCGCCGACGGCGCCGTGGTGGCGACGACGTTCAAGTACGGCGGCGTGTTCGAGAACGGCGTGGACGTGGAGCGGGTCAAGGCGTTCATGGCCGAGGTCAAGGCGCTCCGGGCATCGATTTGACGCCGAAAGCGCCATTGCGCTTCCGGTTTGCTATCGCCGGAAACGGCGAACCTGTGAGGGGGTGCGGGGGGCTCTTTAGGGGTCCCCCGCATTTTTACCGCGTCATCACACCCGCCGTCCCAGTCCGGACGGAAGCTGGCTGAATATGATGCTGGTCACCACTCCGAGAATTCCTATCCAGAAAAAAGTCTGCTCGAACACGCCTATCATCTGATCCCGGGTCGGCGAGGCGCCGAACTGCGTCATGAATCCGTCGAGGAGCGCCGCCGCCACCGCCACCCCGCAACTGTTCGATATCTGCATGGTAACCGACAGCAGGCCGTTGCCGCCGGTGGTCTGGTGATCGGGGAGCTCGATGAGGGTGGCGGAGTTCATCACCGTGAACTGGATGGAATTGATCAGCCCGAAAACACACAGGTGGAGGATGATGTAGATGTAGGGCGTCTGCCCGTCGATCAGGGAAAAGCCGCAAATCATGGCGCCGAGGATCAGCGTGTTGACGGTCAGGAACAAACGGAGCCCGAACCGCTTGACCAGGGGCGTGACCATGCTTTTTCCGGCCATGGAAAAGGCGGCGGCCGGGATCATGGTCATGCCCGCCTTGAGCGGCGAAAAGCCGATGGCGACCTGGAGGAACAGGGGCATGAGGAACGGCATGGCGCCGGAGCCGAGCCGGGAAAACAGGTTTCCGAGTATGCCGACCGAAAAGGAACGCACCCGGAACAGGTTCGAATGGAACAGCGGGTTCGCGACATGGCTGGCGCGAATCCAGTAGAGAATCATCAGGCACAGCCCGGCGGTGAACATGAGGGTCGCGTACACTTTCGGCAGATGCAGCTCGCCGAAACCTTCCATCGCCATGGAAATAATCACCATCGACACGCCGAACAGAAAAAAGCCCGTTCCGTCGAATTTTCCTATGCGCGGGTTGCCCGGTGCCGCCGGCATGAAGCGGAACGCCATGAACACGCCCGCCGCGCCGACCGGCAGGTTGATGAGGAATATCCAGTGCCAGGTGGCGTACTGCACCAGCAGGCCGCCGGCGGTCGGGCCGAGGAGCGGCCCGATCAGCGCGGGCATGGTGATGACGCTCAGCACCCGCACCAGTTCGCTTCGGGGAAAGGCGCGTATGGCGGCCAGCCGCCCCACCGGCACCATCAGCGCGCCGCCCACGCCCTGGACGACGCGGGAGAAGACCATGAACGAAAGGCTGGACGACAGCGAGCACAGGAGGGATCCCGCCATGAACAGGATGATGGCGAATATGAACACCCGCTTGGCGCCATGGCGATCGGCCAGCCAGCCCGATGCGGGGATGAGAAGGGCGCAGGCCAGGATATAGGCTATGATCACCGATTGCATTCTGAGCGGGGAGACGTGAAGATCCTTGGCAATGCTGGGGAGGGCGGTGTTCAGGATGGTCGCGTCCAGCATTTGCATGAAAAACGCCACCGCCACCACCCACAACAGGATTGTCGAATCGCCTAAGGTAGTTTTTCTCGAATGGTTTGCCATGTATCCAAATCCCCTCTTCGCATTCTATTTATATTCTGTACGTTTTTTTTGAAAAAACCCCGGGAAAAGAAATTTTACGCTCTCCCGGCCTATAAACCCAAAACCAATTCGCTTTGGGTATAAGCGGTTGACACGCCCATTTATATGGAATAATGTGCATTGGCGGCGTATTTCTCCGCCGCATGCCGGTGTCGAAGTGTGGAGGCAGACAAAACATGGCGCACGACAACGAATTACGCAATACTTCCGCCTCCGGCGGCATGGCCGTCATTCCGGTGCGGGAAGCGGCGGGAACCATTTTGTGCCAGGACATCACCCGCATCGTCCCGGGCGAATTCAAGGGGCGGGCGTTCAAAAAGGGCCATGTCGTCAGGCCCGGGGACATTCCGGAATTGCTGAAATTGGGCAAGGAGCATCTCTACGTCTATCAGCCCCGCCCCGGCATGGTTCACGAGGAGGAGGCCGCTCTCCGCCTGTCCCGCGCCGCTTCAGGCCCCAACGTGGAGTGCAGCGAACCGAAAGAGGGCAGGATCAATTTCAAGGCCGCCTGCCAGGGCCTTCTGCGCATCAATGTGCCTTTGCTGGAAAAAATCAACCGCGTCGGACAGATCGCCTTCGCCACCAAGCACACGATGCAGGAGGTGGCGGCGGGCGACGAGGTGGCCGGCGTCAGGGTGATTCCGCTTGTGATCGGCGAGGAGCCGGTAGCGCGGGCGGAAGCGTTGTGCCGGGCCGATCCGGTGCCGGTCGTGTCCGTCCTGCCCTTTCGGCCGGCCAGGGTGGGCGTCGTCATCACCGGCAGCGAAATCTACCACGGACGCATCCAGGACGCGTTCGGCCCGGTGCTGCGGAAAAAGTTCGCCGCCTGGGGCTGCGAAGTCATGGGCGAGCGGATGACTTCGGACGAGGTCGGGCTGACCCGAACCGCCATTCTCGAATTCGCTTCCGCCGGAGCGGATATGATTGCCCTGACCGGCGGCATGTCGGTGGATCCGGACGACCAGACCCCGGCCTTCATCCGCGCCGCCGGCGCCGAGGTGGTCGCCTACGGCGCGCCGGTGTTTCCGGGCGCCATGTTCATGCTGGCGCATCTGGCGGGGCCGCGCGGGCGCATTCCCGTCATGGGGCTGCCCGGTTGCGTCATGTATCACCGCGCCACCATATTCGACCTGGTCGCCGCCCGGCTTCTCGCCGGCGTCGAGGTGACGGCGGACGATATCGCCCGGCTCGGCCACGGCGGCTTTTGCGCCAACTGCGACGAATGCCATTATCCGTGCTGCCCGTTCGGGAAATGAAAGGGGTCCGCCATGCCCGACCTGTGGAAAGAAACCGCCCTGCGCCTCGAACGCGGGGAAACCCTCGCCCTCGTCGCCATCGCCACCGACGACGGCTCCACGCCCCGCGGCGCCGGCGCCGCCATGCTGGTCGGACCGGACGGCCTTTTGGACGGCACGGTCGGCGGCGGCGCGGCCGAGGCGGCGGGCATCGCGGCGGCGCGCGACGTCCTGGCCGGCCGCGGCCCGCGCCTGTTGGCCATCGACATGTCGGGAACGCTGATGGCGGGGGCGGATTTGATTTGCGGCGGCCGGGTCAGCCTGTTCGCGCACCGGCTGGAACCGGAAAACCTTCCGCTGTTCTGGACCATTGGCGAACGGATGGACAAGGGGGAGGACTGTTATCTCGTCGCGCCGGTGGACGGATCGGGCGGCTTGTCCCTGCTTCTTTCCGACGGTTCGGTGGCGGGGCGGGGCCTGGCGCCGGATCTCGCCGCCGATCTGCTCGACGATCCGCCGGAAGCGGCGGGCCTGCTTTCTTGCGGGGGACGCGAATATTTCGTCCATTCCATCCGTTCCAAAATCCGCCTGATCCTGGCGGGCGGCGGGCATGTGTCGCGGGCGACCGCCATGATGGCGGCCATGGCCGATTTCGACGTGTGGGTGGTGGACGACAGGCCGGAGTTCGTCGAGCCGTCGCGCTTTCCCCTGGTCGAAAGCCGGAAGCTGGTGACCGCGCCCGGCTTCGCCGACTGCCTGGGCCCCGGCCGCGTCGGGGGCCCTGTGGACAAGCGCTGCTACGTGGCCATTCTCACCCGGGGCCACACCTTCGATTACGAGGTGCTGGTCGAGGCGCTCGGGACCGGCGCCGGCTACATCGGCATGATCGGCAGCCGCCGCAAGCGCGCGCAAATGTACGACAAGCTGCTGGAGGACGGTTTCGCCTGGACCGACATCGAGCGCATCCACAGCCCCATCGGCCTCGCCATCGGCGCGGAAACACCGGCCGAGATCGCGGTCAGTATTGTGGCGGAGTTGGTTTCCACCAGGAATGCCGGGCCGAACTGACGATATATGTTGCGACACAGAGAACCGCTATTATGATTTTTGTTCATGCAGTTGCGGTTCTCTGCGCCCTCTGTGTCGCAACGCAAAAACTCACCCTCCACGCCGCATAAAATATTTTATCGATTCCGTGATTTCTAAAGTTGCCTGGGTTCCTTGCCGTCCATGTCAATCACAAATTATCCCGGCACAACTTCCCGCTCGGGGTGCAGCAATCGTTTATCCCGCCGGGATGACGTTTAAGGTTTGCGCGGCGCCTTCGATGCGGAGAC
>JAVBRW010000465.1:0-4429 GCA_031547475.1 Planctomycetota bacterium | reverse complement strand
TCCGCCTACTCCGCCTCCATCGTCGGCGTCGACAAGGACACCGATCTCGCGCTCCTCAAGCTGGACGCGCCGGCAGGCCGCGTCTTCCCCGCCGCCACCCTGGCCGACAGCGCCGGCCTCGAGGAAGGCACCTTCGTCATGGCCATGGGCGCACCGTGGGGCCTGTCCCGCTCGGTGTCGATGGGCATACTGTCGTGCGTCAACCGCTTCCTGCCCGATCAGGGCGGCGGCTACAACCTCTGGCTCCAGACCGACGCGTCCATCAACCCCGGCAACTCCGGCGGCCCCCTGGTGGACACCGACGGCAGGGTGGTCGGCATCAATTCCCTCGGCTTCCTGCTCGGGGGCAACCTCGCCTTCGCCATTCCCTCCAACACGGTTGCGCATGTCATGGAGCGCCTGCGCCAGGACGGGCGGGTCGTCCGCGCCTGGACCGGCATCCATCTCCAGCCGCTGAAGGATTTCGAAAAGAACATTTTCTACGAAGGGAACGCCGGCGTCCTGGTGTCCGGGGTCGACCCCGATTCCCCGGCCGACCGGGCGGGCGTCAAGGTCGGGCAGCTTCTCCTCGAAGTCAACGGCAAGGCCATCGCCGGCATCAACCACGAGGACATTCCCGGCATCAACCAGTTCCTGGCCGAGCTCCCCATCGGCGCGCCCGCGACGCTACGGGTGAAAACCAACGCCAACGGCGACGGCGCCCTGGCCGAAATCGCGCTGACGCCGATGGAAAAGGGCAAGGTCGAGGGTCAGGACTTCGATTGCCGGCGCTGGAACATGACGATAAAGACCATCAACGAGTTCGCGACGCCGATGCTCAACTTCTTCCGCTCGGGCGGCATCTATGTCCAGGGCGTCAAGTATCCGGGCAACGCCGAGAGCGCCGGCATCCGCTCCGGCGACATCATCGTGGAAATAGACGGCGTGCCGGTGCGCGATCTCGAACACTGCCAGTCCATCTACCAAACCATCGTCGGCGACGAGAAGCGGGACAAGAAGGTCGTCATCTGTGTGCTGCGGGCAGGGCTCCGGAACTACCTGGTGCTCGACTACGGGCCGCGCTACGGGCAGGATTAAACATGAGCTCCGGTTCGGTTCGCCATCACGCCACCTACGACATCCACCAGCACCAGGAGCCGCCGGACAGCGGCGACGATCGCGAAGCCATTCCGGATTCCCGTTGCGAAAACGGCGCGTGCAAGGATTGCCGCGACGCCGGCCGCCTGTGGCGCGAGGACGGCAAGGTGCTGTACCAGGCCCCCGACCGGAATAAGCCGGAGGCGGCGCGGGTGCTGTGGGCGCGGCCGCTGTCCGGGCGGGGCGGACCGGTGTCGGTGATGATGGCGGGGAAGAAGCGGGAACTGGCCTATTTCGAATCGCTGGACAATCTCGATCCGGAATCGCGCCGGGTGGCGGAGGAGGAGCTGGCGGACGGCCTCATCCTCCCCCGGATCACCGCCGTCCGCCGGGTCAGGCCGCGTTTCGGCAATTATTACTGGGATGTGGAAACCGACATGGGGCCGCGCCGCTTCCTCCTCACCTCGCCCGAGAACAACAGCTTTCATCCGAGGCCGGACGTCATTGTCGTCAAGGACGTCGCCGGCAATTGCTACGAAATCAACCCCGTGTCCGGCCTGAGCCCGGAATCGCTCCGCGAGATCGACCGGGTGTTGTGACTCCCATCGGATAGGGCACTACCGATTTCCCTGTGACGGGGCGCAGCCGAGGACCGGTGACGCCGCCGGTCTTTTTTTTCTGATCTGCGCCATCCGGCGCTTTGCGCTGGCGATCAGTTTCTTCTGTTCGGCTTCGACCTCTTCCTGCGGCATGGATGCCCACTTGTCGCGGATGACACGTATTTCCTTTAGCCCGAATTTATTCACCTTTTTTCCCTCCAAGCAGTATCGTCGGGGAAACAATACGGATTGGTTTCAGCCTTTCATGGGTGTTGACCGTATCGACGGCGGTCATCGCCTTGAAGTTGACGATATGGGAGAAGTTCCATGACACAATCACATCGCAGTTTGCCAAGGTTGCCAATGCGATATGCGCCGCGTCCGTTCTGCTTTTCCTGGGCAAGCCGCCAAGGCTGATATATTCGCTCGCAATCCGCTTCGATTCGTCTGTCCCGGCAACCAAATCAAACTTTATTTTGTCCAATTGCTCGAACATGAATGTCCGTTTGGGTTCGTGGCATTTTTCCAACTCTGCCATGACCGGAGCGCCCACGACAGCTTCATATCTTCCGGCTTGCAACTCCTTCCATAGCAATAAGGTTTCTTTCATCCAATCAGGACGATCCGTTGCATCGAGATGACTGATTATGGATGTCTCGATATAAATCCTGATTTTCTTTTCCATGCGAAATCCCCGACCGATTATAGATGCCGCTGTTCCTCATCTATTCCGCAGGAACGGCAGGGGCAGAACGTTTCGCGGCTGTTCCTGTTGTTGCTCCTGTTGCGGCTGTGGCTGCTGTTGTTGTTGCGGCTGTTGTTGAGGTTGTAGTTGCGGTTGTAGTTGAGGTTGTTGTTGAGGCTGTTGCTGCTGCTGCTGCTGCGCTTGCGGTTCCTGCGTCTCTTCCTCCTCCGAACTGCCGCCGAACCCGAAGGCGCGGCCGATGCCTTTGCCGATGTTTTTCGGTGCATTGATGATGCGGGATGGATTGGTGACGTTTTCGGGGTTCAGGATAGCGCCCGCCGCGCCGATGATGGCGCCGGGAGCGTCCTTCCCAAGTTCCAGAACGCCGCCGATAATCTGCCCCGGCGCCGCCTTCACGATATCCACCATGAACATGCCGGCAACTTGGCCGATGCCGGACAGGTCGGGCCGTTCGAGCGGACCGGATAGATTTATCTTGTAATGCCCATTGGCCGCGTTCCTGTTCATGGTCGCCATGAAGCGGTTCTTCTCCTCGTCCGTGCCGGATCGGAGGTTGGGGATGAGATTGGGGAGGGTGAAGCCGATCAGCTTTTCCAATTGGCCGACAATGAAGAAGTCCATGTTCATGGTGTGGTTGGCGCTGACCACCCCCTGGGCTCGGAAGTCGGCCGTATTGTCGCCGATGACGTTGATCGGCGCGCCGGTCGGGATGATTAGCTGCCCGTCGCCGGCGGCGGTGGCGCTGCCGGTGATGGACTTGAAGGTGATGAGCCGCGCTTCGCCGCTCTTGGCCGTTTCCTGCTTCATGATCGCCCGCGCCTTGTCCAGTTCGACGTTGAGGAGCGGCCCGGTGTGGATGGCGACCGGCCCGGTGGCGAAGGTGAAGTTTTCCAGCCTGAGCGTGCGGAGTATCTCGTCCTCGCTGAAGCCCTGGAAGGCGACGCCGGCCGACTGCCCGTTGGCCGGCATGCTGATGACGCCGGACTGGATTTCCATGTAATCCTTGATCTCCGAATTCACCTCGGCCAGCGGGAAGTTCCGCACCGCCACCTGAAGGTTGGCGGCCGGGGCGGCGGGGGTGAAATCGATGGTGCCGGACGCCGTGGCGGCGGCGCCTTCGGCGCCCTCGACCACCATCTGCGCGTTCCGCAAAGTCACCACGCCGTTCTGCACATCGAAGGCGGCGGACATGGCGCTGATGTTTTTGCCCTGGAACTGGGCGCCGGTCACCGTTCCCTGGCCGTTGGCGACGTTGACCAGCTTCACCGCGTCGTAGGGCGATCCGGTGACCGGGGCGTTCAGGTTGAGGGACAGGTTCTGGGCGCCGAAGCTGGCGGCGCCGGACGGAATCGCCAGCTTCATGCCGCCGGGAGCGGCCTGGAAGCCCTGGAATTGCACCGCGCCCTGTTCGACGCGGATGTCGGTGGCGTTGCCGCCGGCCTTGAACTGCCCGGCCATCCTGCCCGCCAGCCCGAGATCGGCCGGAACCGCGCCCGGGAATACGAGCGGCAATTTGGCGAGATCGTCCATCCTGAAGGAAAGATCGACATTGACGCTGCCGACGCCGTTGATGCTTCGATCCTGGCCGGTCGACAGCACGGCCTGCGCGTTGCCGGCCGCCTGGACGAGGGCGGAATCGGACTGGAACATCAGCCTGGTCACGTTGATCCGCTGATCGCGGTAGGAGTATTCGCCTTCCAGGCCGGCGGTCAGCTTGCCCGCCTCGGCCAGGTAGGGGACACTGTCGATCTGGAGCGCCGCGCCCTGCCACACGCCGCCCAAAGTCACGCCGACGGTGGTCGGGTCCTTTTCCTTAATCTGGAACCAGGCGTTGTAGACGCCGCCGGCCTGGGTCTTGTACAGCGTCTCCGACACGCTCCGGAGCTGCGGCAGAACCCCGGTCAGGCCAAGCGCCAACTGCCGCGTCGGGCCGGCGGCGCCGTTCACCCGGATGTCCAGGAGGCCCTTGATGCCGCTTTTGCTCAGCATGAGGTTCGATTGGTGCGCGGCCAGAGTGGCGACCGCCTCCCCGGCGCCGGTCTTGACA
>JAVBRW010000324.1:0-4590 GCA_031547475.1 Planctomycetota bacterium | reverse complement strand
CATTGACCCGGACGGCAAGGAACCCAAGTAACTTTGGAAATCACGGAACCAATAATTCGGCAGAGGCAAAGCGTCGCACCCATAAAAGCCACATCGAAACAGGAAACCTCATGGCCTCCCTCGTCCTCTTCGGCAGCCTGGCGTTCGCATTCCTCATCGGCATGCCCATCGCCTTCGCGCTCGGCTTTTCCAGCCTGTGCGCCATGTATTATGCCGGCGGCGTCACGCCCATTCTCATCATGCAGAAAATGTTCGCCGCCAACGACTCGTTCCCGCTGATGGCCATCCCCTTTTTCGTCCTCGCCGGCGGCATCATGACCCAGGGCGGCATTTCGCGCCGGCTGGTCGATGTCGCCAACCTGGTGGTCGGGCGCCTGCGCATTCCGGGCGGACTGGCGGTGGTGGCGGTGCTGGGGAGCGTCTTCTTCGGCGCCATTTCCGGATCGCCGGTGGCGACGGTCGCCGCCGTCGGCGGCATCGTCATCCCGTCGATGGTCAAGAACGGCTACAGCCGTCCGTTCTGCGGCGCCGTCCAGGCGGCGGCCGGGCCTTTGGGCGCGCTGATTCCGCCCAGTATCGGCCTCATCATCTATGGCGTGTCGGCCAACCAGTCGATCAGCGATCTGTTCATCGCCACCATCGGCCCGGGGCTTCTGATGGGATTCGGCCTTATGATCACCAGCGGCCTGATCGCCAAAAAGCGCGGCTTCGGCGTCATCGATGTCGCCTCGCTCCCGAACCCGCTGCAGGCGCTGAAACAGGCGTCGTGGGCGCTGTTCATGCCCGTCCTCATCCTCGGCGGCATCTACGGCGGCTGGTGCACGCCGACCGAGGCGGCGGTTCTGGCCGTGGCCTACGGCTACCTGATCGGGACC
The DNA here is from genome assembly GCA_031547475.1 of Planctomycetota bacterium. Lineage (GTDB taxonomy): Bacteria > Planctomycetota > SZUA-567 > SZUA-567 > SZUA-567 > JAJBSZ01. The sequence goes on along the minus strand of JAVBRW010000324.1, from coordinate 3,715 downwards.
TTCGTCTACCGCGAACTGAAATTCTCCATGTACAAGGCGGTCCTCCTCGACACCGTCATCGGCACCGCCCTCATCATGATCATCATCGCCTTTTCCACCGTGTTCAGCACGTTCATGGTCGGCAAGGGAATTCCGCAGCTGGTCGCCACCACGTTGCTGGAACTGACCGACAACAAGTTCCTCATCATGCTGATTCTCAACATCATGCTCCTCGTCATCGGCACTTTCATGGATTTGGCGCCAGCGGTGGTGATTCTCGTGCCCATCCTCATGCCGCTCATGGACAAGCTCGGTTACGATCCGATCCATTTCGGCATCATCGTCACCACCAACCTCCTGATCGGTCTTGTCACGCCGCCGGTCGGCATCTGCCTGTTCATGGCCAGCCGCATTTCGGGGGCGAAAATAGATGCGATCATCAAGGAATTGTGGCCGCTCATCTTCACCATGATCGCGGTTCTGGCGGTGGTCAACTTCTTCCCGCAACTGTCCCTGTTCCTGCTGGGAGTGCTGGGCTCGCGCTGAACCGTCGCCTGGAGATTTCGAACATGCTTACCGCATACAATACGCTTCTCAAATGGATAAACGCCCTGTGCGAATACGTCACCATCGCCATGCTGGTGGTGATGACCGTCGTCATCCTGTTCCAGGTGGTTTGCCGCGCCTTCGGCGTCGGCTTCGACTTCACAGAGGAACTCGGGCGCTATCTCATGGTCGGCATCGTGACGCTGGGCGCCGGCATCGCCGTGCACCGGGGCGGCAACATAGGCATAGAATTCCTGGTCAACGCCGTGTCGCCGGGCTGGCGGAGACTGCTGGCAATCCTCATGAACCTGTGCTGCCTTTTCCTGTTTTTCGAAACGCTCCATTACGGCTGGCGCGTTCTCCGCATTTCCGGCCGCCAGGTGTCGCCGAGCATGCAGCTTCCCATGTCCGTCATGTACGGCATTGTCTACGCCGGCATGACCGTCATATTCCTTCACCTTGTCGCGCACCTGCTGGCTCTGATCTTTCCGCCGCGCGCGGCCGGGAAACACACGGAACAGGAAACATCAAACATTTAGAGGTTCCCCAAAACTCGCACACCCCTTCTATTTGAAAGGCATTTCGATGTCTACCCACGATACCGCTTACGACACGCTTCTGGCCGGCGGCCGCGTCGTCTGCCCGGCGGGCAAAATCGACGCAGTCATGGACGTCGCCATCAGGAACGGCAAAATCGCCGCCGTCGGCCCGAATCTCGCCGGCACCGCCCGCGAACGCGTCGACTGCTCCGGCCTCATCGTCACGCCGGGCCTGATCGACGCCCACGCCCACATCTACACCTCGTCCCACGCAGCCATGCCGACCGACGAGGCGGGCGTTTTCGCCGGCGCCGCCACGGTGGTCGACGGCGGCAGTTCCGGCTACATGACATTTCCCGATTTCCTGCGGCGCGATCTCAAGGGCGCCTGCACCGACGCCTACGCCTATCTGAACCACAATCCCATCGGCCAGGCCGTCATGCCCGAGATCTGGGCGCCGAGCCGCATCCGCGTCCACCGCAGCCGCATTGTCGAAACCATCAGGGAGTACCGCGACCGCATCATCGGCCTGAAAGACCGAGCCGTCGGTTCGTTCATCGGGTTTCAGGGGGTCAAGGGCGCGGAAGAGGGCCGCGGCATTTGCGACGAATGCGGCATTCCCTACGTCGTCCACATCGGCGTCGACGCGACGGACGAGCTGCCGGATCGCGAACTCGACGCCTTCACCCGCGAACTTATCAAAATGATGCAGCCGGGCGACATGATTTCCCACGTCTGCACCGGGAAGCGCGGCCGCATTTTCCGCGCCGACGGAGCGTTCGATCGCGAACTCCGGGACGCGCGCGAACGCGGCGTCGTTTTCGACTGCTGCTGCGGCGCCTCGAACTTTTCCATAGAGGCGTTCAATCTCGGCCGCGAACGCGGTTTCCTTCCCGACATCATCTCCACCGACATAACCCGCATGTCGGCCAAAGGCCCGGCCAAAAACCTGGGCGTGGTCATTTCGAAATTCCTCGCCCTCGACGTTCCCCTCGCCGCCGCCATCCAATGGGTGACGACGAATGCCGCCCGCGCCATAGGCATGGCGGACTGCAAGGGAGCGCTCGTTGTCGGGCGCCGGGCGGACATAACCGTGAGCGAGCTTCGCGAAGGGAAATTCCAGTTCCTCGATCACTTCGGCGGCATCGTTTTCCCGGGCACGCAACTTTTCGTTCCGCGCCTGGTTTTCGCCGCCGGCACGCAGCACCGCGTGCGCAATGCCGGCGCGCCGACCTTGCCGGAGTGATTGTGGGGATTCGCCCTAATCGAGGGACATGCCTGTTTTCTCGATGGCGAGGGTGTGGGGATCGACAGCGAGGAGGGAGGCGGAGAGTTTGGCGATTTCGTCGGGGCGTCCGCTTCCGGCCTGGTTGTGGTGGAGTTCGAGGACGAGGCCCCGGGCGTCGGCCCGGAGGGATTTGACAAAGGGCCGGATATCGAGCTGGCGTTTTTCTCCGGGCGCGCCCCGTTCCACCGGGATGGCCGGCATGGCGAGGATCTGTTCGGCCAGTTCGGGAAGGCGGCGGAGCGCATCGTCCGTCCAGCCGGTGATCAGGTAGGACGAGGCGACGAGCTGCGGGCTCTTCTTGACCGGCGGCATGTTTTCGGCGTCGAGGATTTCCAGGGTATCGCCGCAGGCGGCGCGAAGTTTGGTTAGCAGGTCGCGGACATCATGCCTGGCGTAGAGTTCCAGGACGACGATTTCCTGCCGCGAGGCAATGCCGACGCCGAGCGCGTGGGGAAAAATCATCCTCGGCCGCGGATTGAACCCTTGGGTGAGCCGGAGCGGCAGTTCGGCGCGCTTGGCGGCGCGCTCCCAGAAGCGGAGCATATCGTGGTGCGAGTGGTAGATTGCGGGGCCGGTCTTGGCGAACCTGACCAGCGTTTTTTGCGTGAGTTGCGCGTGCTTGTCCATGCCTGTCCTTCTACTTGTTGGTTTCGCTGATGATAGCGTAAATTTGCAAGGAGCGCAATATTTTCCTTTTATCCTATTGACAAGACGACCCGGTTTTCTATAATACTTTGCTTCGCCAACCAGGTTGGCATCGGGTTGGCGAAGGTCAGCCTTAAATCGGGGGTATAGCTCAGTTGGTAGAGCACCGCCTTTTTAAGGCGATGGTCGTGGGTTCGAGTCCCTCTGCCCCTACCACTACATATTTAGACGTCCCCATCGTCTAGCGGTTAGGACATCAGCTTTTCAAGCTGACGGCCGGGGTTCGATTCCCCGTGGGGATGCCACTCTTCAACCCCTTGCTCTGCAAGGGGTTGTTTATTTTGCCACCCTCCTCTTGCAGCACAAAATCCCCTGTTTTCGCGTCCACGTAAGTCCTTATTTGTACGTCCAGATTCGGGGGAAATGTGTCCCTGGGTGTGTCCCAAAAAGCTGCAGGCTGCGTGAAGTCGGCGGTCCCGGTTCTCGTTTCAGGCTCCACGGCGCTCGATTGAGAATGAGGAAGGGACGGCAATTTTTCCAGCGCTTCGACCCTGCTCTCAAGCATGGTGTGGGTGTAGTTCCGCATCGTCAATTCGACAGTCGAGTGCCGGGCGAGATCCTGGGCGATTTTCGGATGAACGCCGGCACGCGCCAAATTGGAAATGAAGGTGTGCCGGAGGGCGTGGAAGTCGGCCTGCCGTCCATATTCGTCGATATA
>JAVBRW010000123.1:0-3957 GCA_031547475.1 Planctomycetota bacterium | reverse complement strand
TTATTGCCCCAGTTCCTTCGACAGCGCGTCCAGCCGCTGTCCCGCGTAATCGCGGTACGCCGTCCCGGGCGGGTAGAACTCGGCGGTCTGCCGCCAGTAGCGGAGCGCGAGCTCCTTGTGGCGGGCGCGGTTGGGGCCGGGCTGCTCGGCAAGCTGGTCGTGGCAATAGGCCAGCATGTAGTACGCTTCCCTCGGACCCTCGGACGGGACCGCCTTGGCGGTGGTCGCTTCCTCGAGGTATTTGGCCGCTTCGGTGTAATAGGTGGCGGCCTGGGCGGAATTGCCGGACTCGCGCTCCAATCCGCCGAGGCGGAAGTTGATGATGCCGAGATGGAACGTTTCGCGGTAGGACGGCGCGCCGTCCAGCCGCATGGCGGTCTGGAAATAGGGCAAAGCCTCCAGCAGAACCGGCGTCACCGACGCCTTGTAGGCGGCGTAGGCGCGGCGGTAGTCGTCCATGGCGGGGCCGGAGTCGAAGTTCGGCTTGACCGGTTCCGGAATGGTCAGGGCGCGGAGATAGGTGATTTCGCCCTGGGTGATGGCGACCTGTTTCCGATCCGTGTCGGTGGCGCCCTGGGCAACGAGCATGGCCGAGTTGCCGATGGCGATCTGGGCGTTGTTCAAAGCCTGGTTACGCTCGTCGACCAGGTCGGCCGGCGGATTCTGGCCGGCGCGGAGCTGCGCCTGGATGGTGCGGTTCCGCGCGTGCGCCCAACGGTAGAAGACGTCGGCGCAGTTCCACCAGGTGTCCCATTCGCGGCCAAGCTTGGTCGCTTCCTTCGCCAGGGTGGCGGCGCGGGCGAAATTGGGCGGATCCTGCTGGACATAGGCCTGCGACAGCGAGGAGAACGCTTTCGGGTTGGTGTCGTCCGCGTTCAGCGCCTTGGTGGCCGAATCGAGCGCCAGATCGACCCTGCCCTCATCCAGGTAGCCTTTGGATTCGGTGACATAATGTTCCGATTCCTGCCGCTTGTTCACCGGCCGGCCGGACGCGCCCGTATCCAGCGGCGGCGCCTGCAGCGAATCGGGGAACGACTGGATGGGCGGCAGCGCGGCAGCGCCCGGCGCCGGTTGCGCGGTCGCCGGCGGCGCGACCGAGGTTCCGGGCGGCCTCAACCCGCCGGACGGCAGGGAAGGCGAAGCCGGAGTCTGCGCCACCGCCGGCGGCGCGGACGGAGTCGACGGCGCGGTCGGCGCGGCGGAAGCCGGAGCCGGAGCCGAGGGCGCGGCCGGAGCGCCCGGCAGCGGCGGCAAGGACAATTCCTGCCCCGAGAACGGCGAGGCGGCCTGATCGCCCAAGGAAGGCGTTTGCAGCGGCGGCAGGGACGGAGCCGAACCGTCGCCCATGGGCGGCAGCGAAGGCGGCTGCAATCCGCCGCCGAAATCGGACGGCCAGTCCGAACCGAAAGGCGTGGAAGACGGCGCCGGCGGCGTGGTTGCCGCCGGAGGCGTCGCCGGCGCGGCCGGAGCCGGGGCGGCGGGCGGCGACGGAGGAGCCGAGATCGGCGGCAGCGCCGGCGCGGTGTCGCTTCCCGCCAACGACGGCATGCTCAGCGGCGGCAGGCCCGGGCTCAGGTCGGTCGGCGGCGCGGCGGGGGTCGCCGCCGTACTCGGCAGGGAAGGCAGCGACGGCGCCGGGGTGGACGGTGTCGCGGGCTGGCTCGGCTGCCACACCGCATCCGGCCGCAGAGTCTGGGTCGGGGCGGGAGGCGTCGCGCCCGCGCCGGGCGAAGGCTGCCAGCCCGTCCCGGCCGACGGGGGAGTCGGCGCCGGCACCGGCGCCACCGGGGCGGCCGGCGGTTCGGTGTACAGCGGCGGGATGGAAGAAGGCTGCGACGGCACCTGGGTCGGGGCGGGCAGGTACGGCGACTGCCCCGCGCCGGTCTGGGCGCCTTCCATCATGCTCCGGGGGAACGAACCGGCGGTGGATTCGCCCGTGGCGTACGGGTCGGACGCGGGCGCGGGCGCGAGGGCGCCCCAATCCCGGTACGGATCGCTCGCCGGAGCCGGAGTCGGGTACGTCGTCGTCGGGTACTGCGGCGTGGTCGGGGTGCCGTACACGTCGGTCGGGGCGGACGGCGTCTGCCCCACCGGCGTCACGTTGTCGATATAGGTTCCGGCCGGCGACAGCTTGAAGGTTTCGGAAATGCCTTCGCCGATATTGCCGAATTCGTCCGCCACGGTGACGCGGAGCTTCGCCTCCTCGCTTTGCGAACCGAACGGGAAGGTGATGATTTCCGAGCCGCTGGTCGGGAGGAACGAGCGGAGTTCCTGCCAGTTCTGGCCGTTGTCGAGAGACAGCGAGATGGCGGCGGAATTTTCCCGGAGGTGCGGATCGTAGCCGGTCCAGTCGACCCGGCGCTGATCGCTCGCCAGAACGGCGGAACGGCCCTGGAGGAACGAATTGGACAGGGTGACGATCGGGGGTTCGGTGTCGATGACCAGCTGGTACGGCCCGATGGCGCCGACCGGCGGCAGGGCCGATCCGTTGCCGGCCTCGTCGAAAGCGACCGGCCACAGGCCGTACGAGCCGGGCTGCGGCGCCTCGAACAGGATGGTCTGGCCGGAGGCGCGCTTGACCGGGACGGACTCGCCGGTGTCGCTCCGCTCCTTGACCAGCGTCCAGCTTCCGCCCTGGTTGGATGTGGTGTAGAGGGATATTTCCTTGACGCCCGATCCGCCCGGGCCGTCGTCGGCGTCGACCTTGACATCCACTTTCAGCTTGTTCGACTTGAGGGGCGAGACGCCGGTTATTTGCGGCGGCTGGTTGTCGACGGTGATGGTGGAGGGGTTGTAGGCGACGGCCAGGTTGCCGGCGCGGTCCTCGGCGACCAGGCGGAAATTGAACGAGCCGACCGCGTCGGCCGGCGGCATCCAACTGTGCGAGCCCTTGGCGGAAAGGTTTTCCGCCAGCGTATTCCACACCGCTTCCCGATCGTGGTTCGACTTGGCGTTCATCGCGTACTGGATTTTGACCGGGCCGGGACCGAAATAGGAATCGTGCGCTTCCCATGACAAATTCACGGGCTGGCCCTTGCCGAGCGTGTTCTGGAGCGGGGCGAGCCATTTGGCGGTCGGGGCGGTGCGGTCGACGACGATGACGGTTTCCGGAACGGTGCGGGGGCCGGGTTCGCGTTCATGGTTGCCGAATTTGTCGGTGACGACGCTGACGAATCCGTATACGCCTTCCCCGGGGACCTGGACGGTCATGGGGCTGGTTTTGTCGGCGTCCTCGCCGTAGAGGCGCCAGGTACCGCCCATGTCGTCGGTAATGTAGAATTCCACCTTCGCCACGCCGTCGGCGACGACGTCGCGGAGCGAATAGCGGATATTGAACCGGGTAAACCGGGTTACCTGCGCGTCGGAGGGTACGGGACGGATGATTTCTCCGGCGCCTGCCAGTGTCGCGGCGGCCAGGAACGCGGAAATGATCAAACAAGCCGCCCTGGGCAAGGTACGATGCATGCCTGTTCTCCAAAAGGAACGTCGAATCGCCCCGGACGCGACTTTCTTCGCCGGGACGTGGTGGCACATCCTATTTACGAAGCGAACCAGCGGTTCGGTCAAACCGGCTCACGGATTGCTCCAAACAGTGCCGAGAAAAATTCGGATATTAAGTTAACCTGATTTTCGCATGAATGCAAGTTATTTAATGAGTAAAATTTCTATCAACCGACACCGGATGGAGAGGAGAGGTGGATTGCGGCGCGGGGTGGCAAACGTTGCGAGTGATTTACCCAATTAACAATTAAGAATGAACAATGAACAATTATGGTTTAATGGGTCAATTAACAATTATTTTTCATCACGCCATTTCGGGAAGGATAATTGTTAATTGATATAGTAAACCATAATTGTTCATTCTTATTGGTTCCGATGTCGCAAATGTTACTCCGGGTTTCAGGTGTAGCGATTGTTTATACCGAATTATCCCGGCACAAGATCCCGTTTTTCGCC
>JAVBRW010000199.1:0-7177 GCA_031547475.1 Planctomycetota bacterium | reverse complement strand
ATGACTATATTATACCTTTGTGATGCTATGGAGTCAAACCGCCTAATGTAAAACGCCCGGGCGGCGGTCACGGTTCCGTTATCGCCTGAAAAAACTTCCCGATGTGAATGCCGTCGACCAGTCCGTGGTGGCACGAGATGTAAAAGGAAAGAAACGCCGAGTCTTCCCGCTCCTCGACCTTGCCCCACATGATGCGGGGAATGCTGTCGTTCCGGCTCAGATTGAGGGGGTGGATGGAATCGGTGAAGCTGAACCACGGCGTGCAGGTGACGTACGCCACGTCGAGCCTGTCGTTAAACAGGCATTTCTCAGCCAGCGCCTCCTTTTTCGCCCGTTCGATCGCCGTGGCGAAGGCGTCGTATTCGGTGCCCAATTCCGGCGTGGCGAAATAGAACAGCTCTTCCTCGCGGTCCAGCACGACGAAACTGGGATCGATGCGATCGAACAGCGCCACTTTGCCGTCGTGGATGCGGTAGCGCAGGTTTTCCACCGAATTCATCGCCTCCGTCACCCGGTGCAGGAACGCGGTGAAAAACTTCCTTTCCCGGGCGGCGCAATCCCGGTAAAAGCGGGTTATGTCCAACTGGCTGGTGATGCCGATGTAGGGATAATCGCATTCCGCATAGAGCCCGTAGTGCCGGCGCCGCTTCCAATTCGCCAAATCGATGTCGCGATAGTTGTGAGCATGGTGCATGGGAGTGTCCTCGAAGTCAAGTGTTCCCGCATAATGCCATTTCAACCGCTCTCCGTCAACCCGAAAGCGGGCGGAATGTTCCGCCGTTCCGGCCGCGCGCCCGCCTGAAAAAAAACGGCTACCCCTTGATTTTCAACTTTAATCGGAATAAAATGCACTTCACCGGCATTTTTTTGCGGCAGTTTATCATGATTTATGGGGCGGCAATGGCCGCATTTCAACTTTTTTCGGAAATGTCCCGGGAAATACGGGCCGAATGCGTGGTGTCGGACGCGTTTTTTTCGGGGATTTCTTGAATGGCGTTACGCCGTGCATTGGACGCGGGGGAGCGTCGGGTGCATTCTGAATGGGGGCGAGTTTGATGCGAAAAAACTTGACCGGGGCGCGGGGACTGCTGGTCGCCGCATCCGGCGTGGCGTGGCTGTTCGCCATGCCCGCCAGCGCGGCCGATTACGAATCGGTCGGCGCCGCGCCATCGCGGAGCAGGGCGGCGGCGCTTCTGACCGCCTTGTTCTACCACGATTCGCCCATCGGGGCGGTCGCCAGGACATTCGCGAACGACGAGCGGCGGCTTGATGGCGCCAGCATCGGCTCGGTCTCGCCGCGCCAGGCATTGAATTCGGCCGAACGCGCCAAGGTGGTCGAATTCGCCAGCTCCCTCATTTACGAGGGCGGCTTTTTCCCGAAAGAGATTTACCAACTTCTCGGCATCGAAAGCGCCACCACCGCCCGCATCGCCCGCCTGACCCGCCAGCTCGATCGCGCCGAAAACAAAAAGCCGTCGCCGTGGGAAGTGGCCGGCCGCGTCGGCCGTTCCGGCATGAGCGGTTCGTCCGACAATTGGGCCATGGCGCCGGGGGAGGAGGGCGAGTACGGCTTGTCCACGCCGGGGACGCTCGCCTATCTTCCGGCCCTCGCCATCGTCTATGCCGCCTATCCGGCCGACGGGCGCGAGGCGGCGGCGCAGCTTGCCATTCTGAAGGACGACGACATGCGTGCCGCGCCGGTGGCGCGCGCCGGTTTTTCCCTGCTGGCGCGCATACTGGTGGCCGACCGCCACGACAAGGACGCCTGGCTCCGCGCCGCCGCCGCCGACAGCCAGGACACCGACACCGAGCACGATTTGCGGGCGCTCCGCGTCAAGGACTGGCGCTATCTTCGCGGCGAGGAATGCGCCATGGGCAGGCTTGAGCGCGCCGCCTACCTGTGGTATCAGGGCGACACCTACGAGGAAATAATGCGGAGCGGCCGCGAACAGTTGCGTTCCCGCGAAAGCCTCGCCTATCTCGCCTCTCTCGCCGCCGCCACCTACGGCATGGAAAGTTTGCCGAAACAGGTCATCGCCAGCGGCGTCGCCGACCGCCAGCTTCTCGATCTCGTGAACGATCTGCACGATCTCGCCACCAGCGAGGCCATTCTCAAAGTGGCGCCGGAGGAGGAGTGAGAGGCAAATGGATGAGTATTATTTTAGCCGCATCGGTTTGGGATTACTCCTGCCGATGCGGCATTATTTTTATAGAGGGATTAATATAAAATATGATAAAAGTTAATATGAAATATCATTTCTGTTTTATTGGATGATATTATCTTGTACTATATAGATAAAATTAAGGGAAAATCAATATGGCGACCAAGGGCAAAGTCAAGGATATGCTGAAACTGCTCCGGAAAGACGGGTGGGTTATGGTCGCTCAGGAAGGCAGTCATCGCCAATTCAAGCATCCGATAAAATCCGGTCGCGTGACAGTAAATGGCAAACCGAATGACGATGTGTCGATGGACAACTGGTATTCAATGCTGAGGCAGGCGGGATTGCGATAGGGAGGTTTGTAAATGGAAAAGAACGTTTTAATCGGAATAAGCAAAGCGGGCAATTGTTACAATGCGCACGCTCCGGCGTTTCCCGGCTGCCTGGCCACCGGCAAAACGGCCGATGAGGCCAAGAGCAACCTAATCAATGCTCTTATGCTCCACATCAGGGGCATGCTCGAAGATGGGGAATATATCCCGGAAGGCGACGACTTCTATGCCGTGGTTTCTGTCCCTATCACAAAGCTAAGCAGCGACAAGATAACCGGCAAGTATCTTCGGGAATACCGGAAAAAATATGGCCTTACCCAATCCGAAATGGCTGAAAAGCTCGGTGTGACAAAGGAGAGCGTTTCCGAATGGGAGCGGGAACGCCGCGAGCTGCCCGGAACCATCAAATTTGCCTTGAAAGCCACGTCGGTATAGTCGCATTACAATTTGCCTCCCCTTGGCGAGAGGAAGGCTGGGTCGAAGAACCGCAAGTCAAATAAAAACCGCAACCCTTTGGGTTTGCGGTTTTTGTATGGTCGGGGAGATTGCACATGGTTGGAACCTTTCTTGATCGCATGCCGTGAAAGCGCAGTCACCGCTTCGGTAATAATTCAATTCGCTCATTGGTATGAATTGTATTTGCGTCGCTGTCCTTGGCCTTCTGATCGGCATCATCGTTCACTCGGCCGCTATCCAAGACCGCGACGGAGCTAAACTGCTTCTCTTGCGAGTCAAAGGCCGTTTCCTGACTATGGAAAAACAGAATCAAAAGGTCGCCTGAATTTGTTTACAGGCTCTGAGATACGTTCTCCATGCACAAGCTGGTTATTCAGACCATACGAGCTACCCCAATCCAGAATTTGTACGAGAAATGATGGGCTTCCCAAAGGGATGGCTAGACATTTGACTCATTACGGTAACGCCGTAGTCCCCCAAGTGGCGGAATCATTCGGCCTGGCGATCATGGCGGCGCAGGATGGAGAAGGATAATTCGGATTTTTATCGATCCAAGGGAGGGGGAACGCCGAGTTGCCGGCAAATGGCGCGGGCAAGATCGGCCTCGATCTCGGTGTGGCGTGGAATGGTGGTGCCGAGTTTTATATCAAGACGGCGCCAGACGTCATGATCGCGTCCATGTCGGTGAAAGACGCAATTGTGTTCAATCAAATATTTTTCCAACCGCTTCTTTTTCATAGTGTCTCATTTTCCGGCAAAGGCGGGGGAACGGCGTGCTTTTGCGGCGGCTCCTGTAAGGCGGGAACGGACTGTCCGCGTCTTGATGGCGGGTTCTTCCGCCTCGGCGTGAAACTCTTCCATCAAGTCCGCCGCGTCATGGGCATTCGCGAGCGCGATCTCAAAGGTGCGACCCTGCGTTGTGACACCGCGAATATCAATGCCCTCAACAATGTACATTTTTTTGGTGCGGATGAACCGGAAACAGCGGCCTTTATCCACGACAACAAAAGGTTTGGTATCCAATGTGGCCTCCCTTCACTTTGACTGAAAGGATTATATGAACAACGGTAATGAACCGCAAGCGACAACCCCCAATCCGCATCGACGCCAGCGACTTTCTTGGGATCGTGATAGGAGGTTGGGAGGCTGTATTGCTTAAAATTCCACTTCCAATAAATGCGCCAGCGACCGCCATGATAACGCTTTTTAGGCAGGGGGTGATCTGACAGTTTCGGCATTCCCAATCCTCCTAATTGTGTGTCTATTGGTGCGGGAATGGTGATTCGGGGAGGTTTGCAAGTCAAATAAAAACCGCAACCCTTTGGGGTTGCGGTGTTTGTATGGTCGGGCCGAGTGGATTTGAACCACCGATCTCTTGTCCCCCAGACAAGCGCTCTACCAAACTGAGCCACGGCCCGGAATATGTTCCGGAAATCAGGATGTCTGTTTCCGCCCGGCTGTCGCGGGCGAAGGTGTAACTATCGTCATGCCGATAAAAAAGTCAAGCATTATTTCCCGCAATTCTTGATCGAATTCCCGTCAAATCTCAATCAATTCGTACTCGGAACTGCCCAGCCCCAATTTCACCGCGTGGTTGATGCAGGACCACCAGTTGGTCGTCGGGTGGACGCTGGTGAAATGGTCGGGGCCGCGCTTCTCCAGGCGGGCGAGAACGCTGCCGGGGTAGGGGGCCTGCTTGTTCACCGCTTCCGCGCACGCCACGTCCAGCGCCACCGGATCGAACGAGGCGAACATGCCGACGTTCGGGACAATCGGCACGTCGTTCTCGGCGTGGCAGTCGCAGAACGGCGACACGTCCGTCACCAGGGACACATGGAAATGCGGCCGGCCGTGCACCACCGCCAGCGCGTATTCGGCCATTTTCCGGTTCACGTCGTCGGCCGCGGCGTCGAAGGCCGGCTCGATGGCGTCGGTCGGGCAGGTGGAAATGCAGCGGCCGCAGCCGACGCAGCGCGAGTGATCGATGACGCTTTTCCTGTTTTTCAGGGACGGCGCGCCGAAGGCGCAGACGGCGACGCACTTGGCGCAGCCGATGCAGAGATCGGCGTTGACTTCCGGTTTCCCGGCCGCGTGCATCTCCATCTTGCCCGCCCGCGAGCCCGAGCCCATGCCGAGGTTCTTGATGGCGCCGCCGATGCCGGTCAGTTCGTGGCACTTGAAGTGGGTGAGGGAAATGATAACGTCGGCGTCCATGATGGCGCGGCCGATCTTGGCCTGGGTGACCAGTTGGCCGCCGGGAACGGTGACCAGCGCCTCGTCGTTCCCCTTGAGTCCGTCGCCGATCAGGATGTGGCAGCCGGTGGCGAAGGGGGAGAAGCCGTTGATGTAGGCGGTCTCCAGATGGTCGAGCGCGTTTTTGCGGCCGCCGACGTACAGGGTGTTGCAGTCGGTGAGGAACGCCTTGCCGCCGAGGGACTGGACAATTTCGGCAACCGTGCGCGCGTAATTGGGCCGCAAATAGGCGAGGTTGCCGAGTTCGCCGAAATGGATCTTGATGGCGGCGTACCTGCGTTCGAACTTGATGGTCTCGATGCCGGCGGTCCGGATGAGGCGGTTCAATTTGGCCTGGAGGTTTTCCTCTTCCGAGGCCCACATGTTGGCGAAATACACTTTGGTTTTGGGCATGATTGACTCCTTGCGTTGGTATATACCCGTGCGAGATTTTCATCATACCGCAATTCGCCGGCCGTGGCAACATCGGATAAATCAGGAATGCGCCACTTTTTATATATTGACGTTACTATGCAATTTGGTTCTCGTGCTACGGCAAACGCATCGTTCGAAGGCGGGGGCGGCCGCAAGGGCCGCCCCCGCCTTCGAACGATGCGATTGCCGCAATCCGAAAAACGAAAATCAAGATGGCTTCGGCATGGCCGCGTCCTCACGGCAGATCGACCGGGAAAGGATTCCGGTCGGAGGAAATTTCCAACTGGTGCCAGTAGGGATAATTGAGCGGGCGGGAACTGGCCTGATCGAGGCGCTTGACCTGCTCGGGCGAAAGCTCGAACTCGGCGGCGCCGAGATTGTCCTCGAGCTGCTTGTCGTTGCGGGCGCCGATGATGACGGACGAGACGCACGGGCGCTGGAGAATCCAGTTGATCGCCACCTGCGGGACGCTCCGGCCGATTTCGGCGGCGACTGCTTCGAGCGTTTCGACGAGTTTATAGAACTGTTCCCTCGGATAGTCGGCGCCTATGCCGCCGCCCTGCATGTTGTCGACGCGGCTTCCCTTGGGCGCCGGGCGGTTGCGGCCGATTTTCCCGCTCAGCCTGCCTTCGGCCAGCGGGCTCCACACCAGGGCGCCCACCCCTTCGGCCAGCCCCATGGGCATGAGTTCCCATTCGAATTCCCGCGACAGGAGGGAGTAGTGGATCTGCTGGGCGACGAACGGCGTCCAGCCGTAACGGTCGGCCGTCCACAGCGATTTCATGACATGCCAGGCCGAGTGGTTGGAGCAGCCGATGTAGCGGACCTTGCCGGAGCGGACGATGTCGTCCAGGGCGCGCATGGTTTCCTCGACCGGCGTCAGTGCGTCGAAACCGTGCATTTGCCAGAGATCGATATAGTCGGTCCCGAGGCGCCGGAGGCTGTTGTCGACGGCGGCCAGGAGGTGGTGGCGCGAGGTGCCGACGTCGTTGGCGCCATCGCCCAGCCGGAAGGCGGCCTTGGTGGAAATAAGGACTTTGTGGCGTTTGCCGCCGATGGCGGTTCCGAGAATGGTTTCCGACACGCCGTCGGAATAGATGTCCGAACAGTCGAACATGCAGGCGCCGGCGTCCAGGCACATGTCGACCATGCGTTTCGCCTCTTCGACGCCCACCGTTCCCCAATCGTTGAACGCCGGATCGGAGCCGTCGTTGAAGGTGACCGTTCCCAACGTCAGCGCCGGCACCGAAAATCCCGATTTGCCCAATTGACGGAATTCCATCGCGTGTTTCCTTTCATCGCTCGTGCGGCAAAGCTCCCCTCGGGGGAAGAATGGCTTCCCCGTCATATGTTTTATCTGTCGCGGAGGCGCGGTTTTTCCTCGGTAACCTCATTAGACGTACGCCGTGCCCGGCGTACATAAAAAAGCCATAACCTGTTATGGTTATGGCTTTTGTGTTGTTGGTTACCCCGCCAGGACTCGAACCTGGAACAAGAGAACCAAAATCTCTTGTGTTGCCAATTACACCACGGGGTAGTGTTCAGGTATAATACAGATTT
>JAVBRW010000242.1:0-3658 GCA_031547475.1 Planctomycetota bacterium | reverse complement strand
CCCGCCATTGCGGCCAATTCGTTTTTGAAACGCGGGCGGCCCCAAGGGCCGCCCCTACCATGGTCCGATACGTTCGTCAACATGTCGATGCATTGAACGCGCCTTCTTAAAGTCGCCGGTACAGCGCGCCGCCCGGGCCGCGCTCCCTGAGGAAAAGGGCCTCGACCCCGATGCCGCCGCTTCGCAGAACTATTTCCGCCTTTGCCCGATCCTCCCGATCGATGCGCAGGCAAATGCCGCAGCCCTCGCCCAACGCCGACGGGCGGGGCATGACCCGGACCGTCACACCGGCTTCGATCAGCGCTTTTTCGCCGCCGAGGGCGCTATGGGTATTGGGGAATGTGAGGACTATTTCCGTGTGCATCGCGGGGCCGATGTATCCGATAGCTTATAGATTGATCAGGCGTTTCGCCTGCGCCATCGTTTCGACAATGGCGAACATGTTGGTGACACCGCCGACTTTGAGCTTGTCGGTCTTTTTGTAATAGTTCAAGCAGGCGCCGCACGAATGGATCGCCGTTCCCTTTGCGGCCAGCGCGGACAGATCGGTGAGCGATGCCGATCCTTCGCAAGTCAGATGCACGCCACCGTTGAAAAACAGGATGTGATCCGGCCTGCCCTCCCGTTCGGAAAGGGAGAAGAGAAAACTTTTCATCAGCGCCGCGCCCAGATCGTCATTGCCGCGCCCCATGCAATCGGAGCCTATTGCCACGACCAGGCCGCCCTGCTGCTCCGCCCTTTCCGGCGCGTGCGCGGCGCCGACCGTGAGTTCGACGCGAATGCCTCCTTCCGGCGCGGATTCGTGGGCGAAGGCGTGGCCCTGGCCTTCCGCCAGTTTCTGGAGATTCTGTCGTGCGATATCGTTGTCGACCAGGACGCGGACAACCGTTCCGGCCGGGGCGCCGGCGATCAGTTTCTTGACTTCGATGACGGGGATGGGACAGGGTTTGCCGCGCAGATCGATGGAATCCATCGTGTACATACTCCTATTTTATTTGGCATCATGTTGTAATGATGAAAATGTTCGTAACCCAAGAGTGTCCGTGTGTGACAGCCCGCGAGCCGCCCCCTCACCCCAGCCCTCTCCCCCTCACGGGGGCGAGGGAGAGTCTTGGGCGCACGGCAAAGGAAGAGCATGTGTCCTTACTTTGTCGTTGCGGCCACCAACTCTCCCTCGCCCCCGTGAGGGGGAGAGGGCCGGGGGGAGGGGCATGAAGGTAGGGTTACCGAACATCCGAAAGGCGCTGGCGGAAAACGACGCGACCTCCCTCTCACTATACAACCTTTTGATCACACGACTGTTGTGGGCGCGGTTCCCACAACAGTCGCGTAGTAGGATTAAACCACGACCACCGCGTAGCGCTCGCGGGTCGTCACCTGCCCGACAATCGCGGCGGCGGGATCGTCTTGTTTTATCGCCTGGCACAACGCTTCCGCTTCCTCCGCCGCGACGCTGATCAACAGGCCGCCGGACGTTTGCGGATCGAACAGCACTTCCTGTCCGGCGGGCGATACGGCGGCGATGTCCGCGCTGGCGCCGATATGGTTTCGGTTCCGCTGGCCGGCGGCGGTGGCAAGATAGGCGGCGGCGTGTTCGAGCGCGCCGGGCAGGATGGGCAGCGAATCGAAATCGAAGGTCAGCGTCCAGTCCCGCCCCGCCATCTCGGCCGCGTGCACCAGGAGGCCGAAGCCGGTGATGTCGGTGACGGAATGGACGGCAAAGGCGGGCAGCTTTTCCGCCGCGCACCGGTTGAGCCGTTCCATGTTGGCGAGCGCGGCGCGGTACTCGTCGTCTTTCGCCACTCCCGCCCGCGCCGCCGACAAGACAAGGCCGACGCCAAGCGGCTTGGTCAGGATAAGGCAATCGCCCGGAACGCAGGCATTGTTGCGGTAATAACAGCCGGGATCGACGCGGCCGGTGACGGCCAGGCCGTACTTGAGGCCGGAATCGTAAATGGAATGGCCGCCGGCCACCACGGCGCCGGCCTCGATGATTTTTTCCGCGCCGCCGGCCAGAATTTCCCCTAGAATGGCCTTGTCCATCGTTTGCGGACAGGAGACCAGGTTGAGGGCGAACAGCGGCCGGCCGCCCATGGCGTAGATGTCGGACAGCGCGTTGGCCGCCGCGATGCGCCCGAAGGCGCGCGGATCGTCGACCATCGGCGGGAAAAAATCGACGGTGGAGACGACGGCGTCCCGCTCCGACAGGCGGTAGACGGCGGCGTCGTCCGAACCGTCGAAGCCGACCAGCAGGTCGGGGTCGGACATGGGCGGCAGGCCGGCGAGGCACTGGGCCAGTTCGGCCGGGCCGATCTTGGCGCCGCAGCCGCCGGTCGGGCAGTCTTTCGCCAGCAGGGTTTTTTGCGTACTTGTCATCGAGGCACCGTTATTCATGGACCAAAGCGGAATGATCTATTTCGACAACGCCGCCACCAGTTTTCCGAAACCGCCCGGCGTGGCGGCAGCGGTGGCCGAGGCGATCGCCAGCTTCGGCAATCCGTCGCGGGGCGCGCATCCGTTCGCACTGGCGGCGGCCCGGTGCATCGAGACGGCGCGGCGGCGGGCGGCGGAACTGTTCGGCTGCGCCGATCCCGAACGGGTCGCGTTCACCAAAAGCGTAACCGAAGCGCTCAACCTCGCCATCGCCTCGCTGGACGGCCACATCGTCTCCACCGGGGCGGAACACAATTCCATTCTACGGCCGCTGCACCGGAAAGGCAATTTCTCCCTCGCCGGGATCGATGCTTTCGGCCGCTATGGCGTGGCGGATATCGCCGCGCACATCCGGCCCGACACGGTCGGGGTGGTCGTCGCCCATGCCTCGAACCTGACCGGCAACAGCGCTCCCATCGCCGATATCGGCCGCTTGTGCCGCGAACGCAACCTCCGGCTGGTGGTCGACGCGGCGCAGACCGCCGGCCTGATCGACATCGATATGGAGGCGCTCCATATCGACGCGCTGTGTTTCACCGGCCACAAATCGCTGTATGGGCTGCAGGGCACGGGCGGCATGTGTCTGGGCGAACGATTCGCGCCGCGCCCGCTGATCGTCGGCGGCAGCGGCAGCCGCACGTTCTCGCCGGAACAGCCCGCCCGCCTGCCCGAACTGCTCGAGGCCGGAACGCCCAATTCCCACGGCATTGCCGCGCTGTCGGCGGGGATGGAATACGTCCGGAACATCGGGGCGGAAAATTTGCGGCGGCGGGCCGGCGCGCTTGCGCGCGCCTTTGTCAATGAAGCGCGGCGCATTCCCGATGTCCATCTGTACGGCGATTACGCTACGGAAGATCGGCTGCCCATTGTCGCGCTGAACCTTGGCGATGCCGATTCTGCCGACGTGGCGGCCGCGCTGGCGGAGGATTACGGCATTGCCGTCCGCGCCGGCGCCCATTGCGCGCCGCTGTTGCACCGGCGATTCGGCACGGAAAAACAGGGGGCGGTGCGGTTTTCGTTTTCGCACTTCAACACGATGGACGAGGTCGGGCGGGCGATTGAGGCGTTGGGGACGATTGCCGCCTGTAATAAAGAAACAACGTTTTGATCCACGGTAGGGGCGGCCCTTGTGGCCGCCCGCGGTACAACCGCGAACACCCCACGCCGCCATGCAAAACCTTGGCGCAGTACGCCACCCGCAAACCTGTGCCGAAAGGCTATTCTT
>JAVBRW010000326.1:0-7970 GCA_031547475.1 Planctomycetota bacterium | reverse complement strand
TAAATCTACAATCGTAAATCTTAAATTATCCGCCTCATGCCAAGCATCGCTCCACTTCCCCTTTGAGCGTCTCGTATTTCTGCGCGCCAAACAAGCGGCCGACCTCCCTGCCGTCGCGGAAAATGACAATGGTCGGGATATCCTCGACCGAATTGTCCACCGCCGCTTCGGAGTGCTCGTCCACGTTCAGCTTGGCAATGGTCGCGCGGCCGGCGAATTCTCCGGCCAGCTTTTCCACCACCGGTTCGAGAAGCTTGCACGGCGGGCAGTAGGTTCCGTAAAAATCCACCAGGACCACGCCTTTGCCGACAGCGCTTTTGAAACCGTCGTCGCTCAGTTCCACCACTTCGCTCATGGCTTTTCCTTGGCAAGGATACAAGGATACGATGCGGATAGATTCCGACAAGGGATAGGGGAGCCTATCACGACAATTGAGCAGTGACGGCAGAGGACAAGGCCGTTTCCTGTTGGAGGCCGACGAAACGCTTCACCTCCTTGCCGTTTTTGAATATGATGAGGGTGGGAATGCTGGACACGCCGTATTTGCTGGCGGTGACGCCGTTTTCGTCCACATCGATTTTCGCTATAACAGCCTTGCCGTCAAGGGCTTCGGCAAGTTTGTCCACGATCGGCCCCTGCATGCGGCACGGCGGGCACCAGGTCGCCCAGAAATCGACCAGCGTCACGCCCTGGCTGATGACATCGTTGAATGTGCTATCGGTGAGTTCTTTCACGTTCCCGGCCATGCTTGCATCCTTTCCCTGTCCATGATTGCCAAGTTCCCCCGAAAGGGCAATGTATCCTAAACGTTGGGAGAACGCCAATGAATTATCATATTCCGCCCATCACCTCCCGTCTGGCGTGTTGACCCGCCGGCGGGGTTGGAGTATAGTTCTTTATTAACTATTGTGAAATTTCGGCCTGTATCCTTTTCGAGGAATTGTTTATGCCCGACCTCCCGTCACCCGCCACCCGCCGCCGGCGCGTGCGATCCGTATTCCGGCTTTTCGCCCTTTCATTGTTCGCGGCTTGCGCCGTTGGTCAGGCGGGCGAGTCCGCTCCCACCCTCCCCGGCGCCGGCGGCCCCATGCCGGCAGCCACCGGCGAAATCATTGCCAAGCCGAGCCAGGACGATGCCGATTGGCGCGACAAGGTGGTGGTGATTGAAATCAAGGGCGCCATTGTCGGCAAGCCGTTTTCCGACATGGCCGACATGGTGATGAAAGCGCTGGAAAAGGCGGACAAGGACACGGCCAGCCTCATCGTGCTGGAAATCGACTCCCCCGGCGGCGAAGTCGGCGTGTGCGACAAGCTGGCCAAGCGGATTTTCGAATCCAAAACGCCGGTCATTTCGCTTGTCCTTCATAAGGCGGTGTCCGGCGGCGCCATGCTCGCCTGCGCCGCCCGCGAAATCGTCATGACCAAAACCGCCCGCATCGGCGACATCCAGCCCATGCAGATGAGCCTCACCGGCTCCGGCGGCGGCATGGACGACAGGACGGCGGAAAAGATCGAGGTCGACATCCGCACCATCATGAAAGTCTACGCCGAACACTACAACCGCCCGGTGGCGGTTGTCGAGGCGATGGTCAGCCGCGCTTCGTCCCTCTACCAGGTCAAATTCCAGGCCGGGAAGACCGAATACATGACCGGCCACGAACTGAAGCTATTGGAAGAGAATATCGACAAGGGCCGCGATCGCCGGCACATCGCCGACACCAAGATCATCAAGCCGGAAGGGAAACTTCTGGAACTGTCCGGCCTGCAGGCGGTCGAATTCGGTCTGGCCAGCGAGGTGGTGGACAGCGCCCAGGCGTTTTATGCGTCGCGCGGCATCGAGGACGGGGACAAGGTCAAGGCCGACGTGGTGGAAGGCGACATCGATCTGAAAAAACTTATCCCGTCGGTCGACGATCTCGGCCTGCCGGTGTGGGTGATTGTTTTGCTGGGCGTGTTCCTGGTCATTGGCATCGCCGGCATCGTCACCGAGTTCCACGCGCCCGGCTCGGGCATTCCGGCGGCGGTCGGCATTATCGGTTTCATCTGCTTTTTCTCGACCCTTCTCATGCACGATCGCGGCAGCCCGGTCGGGATTGTCGTTTTCCTTCTTGGGATAATTCTCCTGGTGGTGGAAATCATGGTTCTGCCGGGATTCGGCGTGGCCGGGATCGCCGGCATAATCGGCATACTGGCGGGCCTTCTCCTCGCCTTCATGCCGGAATGGGATTCGGAATACATGAACCGCTTCATGTGGCAGGAAGTCGGATCGTTCACCATTCTCATGTGTTTCGGCCTGTTCGCCGCTTTTGTCGTGGTCTGGCTCATTTCGAAGCATGGCGACAGGCTGCCGTTGATTGGCGGCCTGTTCTTCACGAAGGCGCTCGCCGCCGGTACCAATCCGAATCCGGAGACGACCGATCCCGAGCCCTCGACCTCGGCCAAACTCCGCGCCCGCGAAATGGTCGGCCGGTCCGGCGTGGCCGAGACCATGCTCCGCCCCGCCGGCAAGGTGCGGCTCGATTCGGGCGAGCTGCTCGACGTGGTGACCGACGGCGTCTATATCGAGGCCGGTACCCGGGTGAAGGTTGCCGAAGCGTCGCTCAACAGGATTGTGGTGGCGATGGAAAGATAAGCGGAATAATAGATCAGCGAGGATAGCATCATGGAGAAATTGGACAGAATTACCATGAATCCCGCCGTGATGGGTGGAAAACCGTGTATTCGCGGAATACGAATCACGGTGGGAACTGTAGTGGGTCTCATGTCTACCGGTGCAACGGTGAAGGAAGTGCTCGATACATATCCTTTTCTGGAGGAGGAAGATATTTATCAGGCCTTGGCTTATGCGGCATGGCGTTCATCCGAAAGAGAGGTGGAGTTGGGGAATGGAAAACCCGAAATTGATTCGAGCAAGGAGAAAGCGGGTGCCGGAAAATGAATCTGCTTCTTGATATGAACATGCCGCCTCAACTTTGTCCGTTATTTCGCAATGCGGGACACAATGCGCGATTTTGGGGGCAGATCGGAGATATTCATGCAGCCGACATTGTTATACTGTCATGGGCAAGAAGTGAAGGGTACACCCTCGTGACAAAGGATCTGGATTTTACCGATATATTGGCAACAACTGGTGCGCATAGTCCAAGCGTGATACAAGTGCGTTTTGACAGTCGGAAAATCGGACCTTTCTATTCAACCATTCTTGCGGCAATGGATAAGTTCCATGAAGAATTATTGGCTGGGGCCGTGGTGGTAGTGGAAGAGACAAAATCAAGAATTCGCATTTTACCTATTCAAAGGAGAGCAAAAACATGAACCAGATCCTGAACCAGCCCACCTTCATCGCGGCGTTCGCCCTGTTCGTCTTCGTATTGGTGCTGGTCTGCTTTTTCATCGTCTTTTCCTTCGGCCGGACATGGCTCCAGGCCAGGGCGTCGGGCGTGCCCATCGGCTTCATCGATCTGGTCGGCATGTTTATCCGGAAAGTCAACTCCAGCATGATCGTGAGCGCCCTCATCACCACCCACAAGGCGGGCCTCAAAATCAGCCGCGACTTCCTCGAAGCGCACTACCTCGCCAAGGGGAACGTGCCCGTCCTTTCCCAAGCCCTGATCATGGCCAACCAGGCCGGCCTCAAGGTCGAGCCTTCGAACATGGCCGCCCATCTCCTGGCCGGCGGCAACGTCACCGACGTCGTCAAGGGCCTGATTTCGGCCAGCCGCGCCAACATCCCCATGCCGTTCGACAAGGCCTGCGCCATCGATCTCGCCGGCCGCGACATTGTCAAGGCGGTCAACACCTCGGTCGATCCCCGCGTCATCGACTGCCCGAGCAACCAGGGCAACTTCGCGGGGAAAGTGACCCTGGACGCGGTCGCCCAGGACGGCATCCAGCTGAAAGTCAAGGCCCGCGTCACCGTCCGCACCAACATCGAGCGCCTGGTCGGCGGCGCCACCGACGAGACCATCATCGCCCGCGTCGGCGAAGGCATCGTCTCCGCCATCGGCTCGTCCATAAACTACAAGCAGGTTCTCGAAAACCCGGACCGCATTTCCAAGGCCGTGCTCGCCAAGGGCCTTGACGCCGGCACCGCCTTCGACATCCTGTCCATCGACATCGCCGACGTCGATGTCGGCGAAAACGTCGGCGCCAAGCTGGAAATCGACCGCGCCCAGGCCAAGAAGCAGGTCGCCCAGGCCGACGCCGAAAAGCGCGCCGCCGAAGCCCGCGCCAGCCAGGCCGAGCAGGAGGCGAGGATTTACGAAATGCGCGCCAAGGTGGTCGAGGCCGAGGCGCAGATTCCGCTGGCCATTTCCGAAGCGTTCCGCAACGGCCACCTCGGCATCATGGACTATTACCGCATGAACAACATCAAGGCCGACACCGACATGCGCGCCAGCATCGGCGGCAAGGAAAACAAGCATTAAGGCGACAGGTAATTCATGGTTCGCTATTCATAGTTGAGGTTGCACAAATTTGATTTCAACCAAGGTACTGTGGGGAAAACAACCCAACACCGTCATCCCGGCGGGGAAGCGTAGGCGGCACCCCGAACGATGCAAAGCCGGGATCCAAGTTGAGAAGCCTTTGCTGTAACCCGATCCGCAACGCTACGACAAATGAAAGCGTATCATAGCGTACGACAACAACTTGGGTCCCGGCTTTAATATGTTCATGTCCCGGTTGAAGGTTTGTACCGCCGGGATGACGGTGTTGGGTTGTCTTTCCTTATTGCACCGGAGTTGATTCCCAATCGGCAAAACTTCGATCGTGAATCGCGAATTGAAAGGAGCATCATGCTCGACATTCTCGTGGCAATTATCGAAGAGTTGACCGGCACCAAGAAAAAGGCGCCGCCGCCGCGCCGTCACGTGCGGCCGCCGCCCCCGCCTCCGCCGCAGGCGACCGGCCCGGTGGCGCAGGGCACTTCGCCCGAGTTCGATAAAATGGTCAAGCAGTTTTTCGGCATTCCCGATGACGAGGAGGAGGACGAAGCCGAGGTCGAGGCGGAAAAAATCGCCCCTCCCCCGCCTCCCGTGCGGAAGCCGGAGCCGCGCCCGGTTCGACCGGCGCCGGCCCTATTGGCGAAAACGGCGGTCGAACCGATTCCCGAACCGATGTCCGCATTCATCGACGAGCCGGTTTATCTTGACAATGCCGTCCCGATGGCAACGCCGCCGCGCTCCGGCAAGTCCACCTACGGCCGCGATTTGGCGGCGAAGCTGCGGGGCAATCCCAAAGTGGCCCGGGACGCGTTCATCTATTCGGAGATTTTCGGCCCGCCACTGGCGGATCGATGAAGTGAGTTGAAAATAGGTTTTTAATGGATAAGAAGCGTAAAATAAAATCACTTATTGTTTTTCTGATTTTTGCAACGGGCACATTTTGGGTCCCGTCGTTATTGGATCAAATTGTCGAAATGACAAACCCGGAGTCCGCAAGTTGGTGGATGACACAGGGCGCCAGAGAAAAAATCCTTAAGCAAAATGGCGATAACGCTTGGTTGGCATTGAGAAATTATATCCAGGCTCAGGAGTACTTCAAAAAATACAACTTGTCATCGGTTCTGGGGAACAACCAATTTGCATCGGATTATGCATACTGTGAAAACTATCGAAATCTTTATTATGGCTGCGACAAAAAAGGCAATCAGCTAAAACTAATTAGCAAGGAAATGGCCGATGCCTATGCAGGCCCCCCTCTTGGTCATGAATTATTAACAAACAGCAACACTTCCGGAACACCATTTAAAGGTTACCACTTTGTCGAAAGATATCATGATGATGGTTTGATGAACAACATCACATTGATGGCGTTTCCCGCTGATTTCCCCAATACAGGTCGCTTTGTCCTGTGGGTTAATAGCCAAGGGAAAATAAAAACATTTTGCGCTATGAATACAGAACGAAGCAAGGCGGAGTTTTACAATAGCCCATCAAACTAGAAGTGGCATAAAATGATGACCGAATTATTGGCATTGTTATTTTTCGTAGCTGCATGAAAACCACGCTTTCCCCTCCCAGCAAGGGAGGGGTATTTTCTAAACGGAGAAACCGATAACCATGGCAACCCCCGAAATAAAGGATTTGATGGACGATCTGCCGCCTTCGCGCATTGTCGAAAAGCTGGACGAATACATCATCGGCCAGGACGACGCCAAGAAGTCGGTCGCCATCGCCATCCGGAACCGCTGGCGGCGGCAGCGCATCGCGCCGGACATGCGGAACGAAGTCACTCCCAAAAACATCATCATGATCGGCCCCACCGGCGTCGGCAAGACCGAGATCGCCCGCCGCCTCGCCGACATGACCGGCGCCCCCTTCCTGAAGGTCGAGGCCAGCAAATACACCGAGGTCGGCTACCACGGCCGCGATGTCGAAAGCATGGTCCGGGACATCGCCAAGGCCGGCATCGCCCAGGTCCAGGCCGAAGCGATGGAGCGCGTCGCCGAATCGGCCCGCGAAGCGGCCGAGGAGCGCGTCCTCGATCTCCTGCTCCCGAAACCGGCCGCCGACTACGAATCGGAAGAAGGCAAAAAGGCGGCCGAACGCTACAGCCGCACCCGCGAAAAATTGCGGGCGCAACTGCATAACGGCGGTTTCGCCGACAAGAAAATCGAAATAGAAGCCAACGCCCCGCCGCCCATGGCCGGCATTTTCGGCGCCGTCGGATCGGACGAGATGGCCATGGAAATGCAGGACATGCTGGGCAAAATGATGCCCGGCCACCGCAAAACCCGCCGCGTCTCCATTCCGGAGGCGCTCGCCATGTTCCAGCAGGAAGAGGCGGCAAAGCTGGTCGACGACGACGGCATTCAGCGGGAAGGCATCGAGCGGGCCGAACAGGGCGGCATCATCTTCATCGACGAAATCGACAAAGTCATCGGCTCGAACCGGGGCGACAGCCCGGACGTGTCCCGCGAAGGCGTACAGCGGGATCTTCTGCCGATTGTCGAAGGGGCGACGGTGGTCACCAAATACGGCCCGGTGAAAACGGATCACATCCTGTTCATCGCCGCCGGCGCGTTCCACGGCAAAAAGCCGTCCGACCTCATCCCCGAGCTCCAGGGCCGCTTCCCCATCCGGGTCGAACTGAAGCCGCTGTCCCGCGACGATTTCAAGCGCATTCTCACCCACCCCAAGAACGCGCTCTGCAAGCAATACCAGCTTCTCATGGAAACGGAAGGCGTCAGACTCGAGTTCGCGCCCGATTCCCTCGACGCCATGGCCGATTTCGCCGCCAACCTGAACCAGTCGACCCAGGACATCGGCGCCCGCCGCCTCCACACCATTATGGAAAAGCTGCTGGAGGACGTGTCCTATAACGCGCCCGATCTGAAAGGCAAGACCATCACAATAGACGGCGACACCGTGCGCGGCAGGCTGTCGGCGATTGCCGGGAACGAGGATTTGTCGAGATACATTCTTTAATTCCCGATTCACAATTCACGATTCACAATTGAACCGCAATCCGCCGCAACTGCACAAGGCGGTTCAATTGTGAATTGTGAATTGTGAATCGTGAATTATGCATTGCCGTTCCTGAATCTGTCGATCATCTCCGCCGTCAAACTGATGTTCAATTCGCCGGGCGGAATGTCCTTCCGTTCCACCCACACCGCTTCCTGAAGCTCGTTCGCGTCCAGGACGATGTCGGGCGAACCGTCCAGATCGGCGTAAAATCCCATAAGGACAGATCCCGAAAACGCCCAGGGCTGGCTTTTGTAATAGCGGATATTCTTCACCCTGATGCCGACCTCTTCCATCACTTCGCGGCGCACCGTGTCCTCGACCGTTTCCCCCACTTCCATAAAGCCGGCCACCAGAGCCATGCGGGGGCCCGGGCGGTGGGCGTAGCTGTTCTGGAGAATGCGGTCGCCGTCCGCCACCTCGACGTTGACGGCGGGAGATATCCGGGGGTAGTCGGTGTGGCCGCATGCGGTGCAGGACAGGGCGAGATCCTGCGCCTTG
>JAVBRW010000025.1:0-3889 GCA_031547475.1 Planctomycetota bacterium | reverse complement strand
GGCGCCGCCAGCCCGAGAATCCCCAGCCCGTGCGCCAGAGTCAACCGAATCGCCTCGACCAGCCCCATGCGCGCCGACGTCAGCTCGGCGTTGTCGGTGATGAAGCGGTGGTTTTCCTTGTCCGTGTACAAACGGTTGAACAGCGCACACAGTTCCAGGAGATAGGTGGCGACCAGGCTGGGCTCGTTTTCCTTTTCCGCGCTTTCCAAGGCGTCCTGGTATTCGGACAGCTTGATGAACAGTTCCTTCACCGCCGGGTGCTGCATCAGGCGCCAATTGGGAACCGACGGCAGCGCTTTCCCGTAACGGCGCATCATGGACGACAGGCGGGCGTGGGTGTACTGGATGTACGGCCCGGAATCGCCGTGCAGATTGAGCACCTTTTCCCAGGTGAACGACACGTCCTTCATGCGGCGCTGGGTGAATTCGGAAAACACCACGGCGCCGACGCCGACCTGCTCGGACAAGGCGTCTATGTTGTTGGTCACTTCTTCCGACCGGGCGTTCTCCTCGATGAGCGCCCGCGCCTTTTCCACCGCGCGGTCCAGCACGTCCTCGAGGAAAATGACCCTGCCCTTGCGGGTCGATCCGGTGGCGGCGGATTCGCCGAACACGCCGGGGCCGAAGGCCAGCATGCCGAACTTGACGTGCTCGCAGTGCTTCGCCCAATCGTAGCCCATCAATTCGAGCACCTTGAAAATCTGGCGGAAATGCAGCTCCTGTTGGTTGGCGACGATGTAGAGCGACTTGTCGAACTTGTACATGTCGTGCCGGTATTCGGCGCTGGACAGATCGCGGGTGGCGTAGATGGTGGCGCCGTCCTTTTTCCTGATAATGCAGGGCGGCATGTCCCATTGTTCCAAGTCGACGACCTTGGCGCCCTCGCTTTCCTTGAGAAGCCCTTTCCGTTCGATGCGGTCGATGGTGGCGTCCATCTTGTCGTTGTAGAACGCCTCCCCCTTGTAGCCCTCCTCGGGAAAATGCACGTTCATCCTGGCGTAGAGCTTTTTCAAATCCTTGACGCTTTCGTCGCGGAATATTTTCCACAGCCGCACCGCCTCGGGATCGCCGTCCTCCAGCCGCTTGAACCAGCTCCGCGCCTCGTCCGCGAGGTTTTCGTCCCCGTCGGCGGCGGCGTGGTACTGGAGGTACAATTTAAGGAGCGAATGGACGTCGACCGCCTGGTTCGGGTGCTCTTTTTCCTGCTGCTTGTAGGCGACCATGAGCTGGCCGAAAGTGGTGCCCCAGTCGCCGAGATGGTTCATCTCGATCACTTTCCAGCCGCGCGTCTTGTAGACCCGGGCCAGGGCGGCGCCGAGCATGGTGCTGCGGATATGGTGGACGCCGAGGGGTTTCGCTATGTTCGGGCTCGAGTATTCGACGATGACGGTTTTGCCCTTGCCGTCGGTGGAATTGCCCCACGCCTTCGGGTCGGCCAGGGCGACGCCGGCCGTCTTTTCGGCCAGGTAGACGGTGTCGATGACGAAATTGACGTACGGCCCGACCGGCTTGGCTTCGGTGAACACGCCGCCCTCCGGGAGCGATATTTTCCCGGCCAGGTCGGCCGCGATTTTCGGCGGCGCGCTTTTCAGCTCCTTGGCCAGGGAAAAGCAGGGAAAGCCGATATCGCCCATTTCGGGGTTCGGCGGCTTGACCATCATGGCTTCGACTTCATCGGCGGTTTTCTTGACAAGCGGCGCCAGCGTTTCGGCGGCGAGGCGTTTGAACCAGGTCATGGAATCTCCAGAACATCTCATTTTTTGGGGGCAGTATAAATACGGATAAAATCGCTGGCTTGTTCCTTGCTGCATTTTCCTTCAGCGACATTTAGAACCATGGTCGTTAATTGTGCATCGGTACAATTGAACCTGTACCCGTTTAAAGCTAAAAAGGACACCGCGACAGCCAAACCTGCCCGCTTGTTTCCATCAACAAAAGGATGATTTTGAACAATGTGGTACAGATACGCTGCCGCCATTTCAAAAAGATCAGAATGAAAATATTCACCCGCCATACCCGCTCTGGGCATAAACACCGCCGATGCCAGCAGTTTTTCGTCACGAATTCCGAATTCACCGCCAAATTCACAAAGCTCTTTTTCATGAATCCTTTTAACCTGTTTAATGGTCAAAAATCTGGGCTTTTTCATTTGGCAAGTCTTTTCATGGTCTCGCGGTATCTTGTGTTTAAATCATCCAACGCCTCGTCGATGATTTCGTCTGAATCATCATCGAAAGGTGCCAGAATGATATCAACTGGCTTGCTGGGATCGTCAATCTGAAATTCCTCCAGCACAGATTGATCGAGTTCGATCACATACTTCCCATCCACAGGTTTCAATATCGCTTTCATAATTTTCTCCTAATTCTGCACTATACTATACTTATCCCACCCTCCACTTCCACCGAAAAACACCATTTCGCAACGCTCCATCCAAATCCTCTTGGACCGCATCCCCCTTTCCTATATAATTGTCGCCTTAAAATTCGCGCCGACCACGCGGAACGGAACCAGGAAAAGGAATGACCATGGCAATCAAAATCTATTCGACCGAAAAGCGCGCCAAAGAGCCTTTGGAAACCAAGGAGCCGGGGCGCGTCAGCATGTATGTCTGCGGACCGACGGTGTACGATTCCTGCCACATCGGCCACGCCCGCCCGGCCGTGGTGTTCGACACCATCCGCCGCTACCTCGAATATTCGGGTCTGGTCGTCACCTTCATATCGAACATCACCGACATCGACGACAAAATCATCAACCGCTCCCGGGAACTCGGCATTTCCTGGCGCGATCTGGCGCGCCGCTACCAGGACGAGTACGAGCACGACATGGCCGTCCTCGGCGTCCTTTCCCCCTCCATCCGCCCCCGCGCGACCGAGCACATTCCCGAAATGCTCGACCTTATCCAGGGTCTGATGGACAAGGGCGTCGCCTACGCCACCTCGAAAGGCGTGTGGTTCAACGTCGCCAAATTCGCCGATTACGGCAAACTGTCCGGCCGCACCCGCGACGACGAAAACACCGAGCACCGGGTCGAACAGGACGAGGAAAAGAAAAACCCGCAGGACTTCGCCCTGTGGAAAACGGCCAAGCCCGGAGAACCGTTCTGGGATTCGCCGTGGGGGCCGGGCCGCCCGGGCTGGCATATCGAATGCTCTGCCATGAGCGGAAAATACTGCGACTTCCAACTCGATCTCCACGGCGGCGGCGCCGATCTCGCCTTCCCCCACCACGAAAACGAACTGGCCCAGACCGAGGCGTACACGGGAAAGCCGTTCGTCCGCCACTGGCTCCACAACGGTTTCATCACCGTCGGCAAGACGGACAGCGCCGACGAGGGAGACGACGGCGTGAAAATGGGCAAGTCGAAAGGCAACGCGTTCTGGCTCCGCGACGCCTTCACCATGGCGAGCCCGGCCGCGCTCCGCCTGTGGATTCTCGGCACCCACTACCGCATGCCGCTTCTCTACAAGCCGGACCTCCTGAGCCACGCCGACAACGCGCTCGACCGCATCTACAACTGCCTGGAAGAAGCGGCGCGCGCCCTCGAGGACGCGCGCCACATCATGCCCGACGGCGGCAAGACGGCCAACGGCCTGGCCGAGGTCGAACGCCAGTTCCGCGACGCCATGGACGACGATTTCAACACCCCGCAGGCGCTGGCCGCCGTCTACGAGGGGGTCAACCGCCTGAACGCCGGCATCCGGGACAAGGCGCCGGAGGCCGAGTTGAAAGCGGCCAGGAACCTGTTGTTCGACATGCTGGGCGTTCTCGGCCTGCCCCTCCGCCGGCAAAGCTCGGGGGCGAGCGCGGACGGCTTCGTCGATCTCCTCCTCGCCCTCCGCACCGAAGCGCGGACGAAAAAGGATTTCGCCCTGTCCGACCGGAT
>JAVBRW010000457.1:0-16440 GCA_031547475.1 Planctomycetota bacterium | reverse complement strand
CGCGCCGGCCGATCCGGCGGGCGGGCGGCGGGCGCCGAGGCCGGCGGGCGCGGGCGATCGGGAAGCGGCGGCCGTTCCCGCGCCGACGCGGGCGCGGGCGCGATCGGCCGGGACTGCGCCAGATCGGGCGGGCGCGGTTGCGCTGGTTGTTGCCGCTGTTGCTGCTGCTGCTGTTGTTGTTGCTGCTGTTGTTGCGCCGGCGCCGAGGGCGGCGGGCGCAGGCGCTGGCCGGTCGGCGGGGCATAGGTGTTGCCGAGGTTGGGCGCGGGCTTCGGAATGACCGGTTCCGGTTTCGGCTGGGCGGCGTCGGAGCTTTTTTTCAACCCGGCCAGCGTGTTCCGGATGCTTTCGGCCACGGCGGCGGATCGGGCGGGATCGGCCTGCCGCGCCTGGCGCATGGCGGGCATGAGTTCGGCCTGCACCTTTTCCGGAAAAAACGCCATCACCTGCACGGACAACCCGGGCGGCAGCCCCGCCAGCGCCACCGCCGCGTCCGCCAGAGGCAACTGCCCCAAGAGCCGGTGCAGACTGGCCGGTTTCGCCTGTTTGAGAAAGTCGAAGTGGTTTTCCATCGCATCCCCCGGAATCTCCCCCAGTATACATATCACACTATACATATTCATTATGCGGCGGTGCGTTGTCAACCCATATCGGAAATATGGGGCTGCGCGTAAAACAAAAAACCGAATCCGATGGACTCTCCCATTCCTTTCCAAAAGAAATCGTACGCGCCCGCCCTGAGGCGATAGCGATTGCGCGAGGGGCGGGGACAGGATATAATGGATGGTGTATAGTTCCGGAGAGATTGAGATAATATGGAGGTGCCAGCATGCCAAACGCGACCCCATCGACGAAACGTGATATGCCAAAAAAGAAAAAGGCGGCGGACAAATCGCCGGCGGTATTGGCTGCACGACGCCGTTTGGCGGCAGTTATCCGGGGAAAATACGCTTGGATACCCGATTCCGTCGACGATTTCGTTCGGGACAAACGCCGGGAAATCGCCCTGGAGGATAGGGCATGAACTATGTGATGGACTCTTCGGCCATCCTTGCTTACTTGAAAGATGAAAAAGGGGCGGAACAAGTTCAAAATTTTTTCGGACGCACAAATATCGATCTCTACATCCACTCGGTCAACCTGATGGAAGTCCATTATAGATTCACGTCTTTTGGAGGTGATTTAGCCGCAAACGAGGCGCTTGAGGATCTATCCAGGCTGGGGGTGACGGTTGTGCAAGATTTTCCCCGATCACTCCTGCTCCGCGCCAGTTTTTTTAAAACCTGCAACCAATTCCTTTCTCTTGCCGACAGCATCTGCATTGCATTGGGAGAAAAACTGGATGCGGTTGTTGTTACAAGCGATAAACTTTTCGCCAGGATAAAAAATGAGGCGAAGGTGAAACTCATTCGCTAACGGCAACCTGAAACAACCTGTTCCGCCCCCTCCCCCTTTTCCCGATTGTAAAAAATACCCGCTTCGCGTACCATTCCGGTTTTCCGAGGGGGGCGAGGCGTGATGACCAGGATCCTGGGTTGGTTTTTCGACGCGGTGATGAAACGTTCCCTTGCCGCGTTTCAGGAAGGGCTCAACCGGCCGTTCGCAATCCAGGAAGAGGCGCTCCGCCGCATCCTGGCCGCCAACGCCAACACCGAATTCGGACGCAAGCACGGATTCGCGCGCCTTTTGCAGGTTCCGGGCGCCGACATCTGGAAGCATTTCCGCAAAACCGTCCCCATCCGCTCCTATACCGATTTCCAGCCTGACATCGAGCGCATGAAAAACGGCGAGGCAGGCATTCTCATCCCCGGCAAGCCGGAAATGTTTTCCCTCACCTCCGGCACGACGTCGGAGCCGAAGTTCTGCCCGGTGAACCGCGCCTTCATCAAGGAACACCACCGCCAGCACCTGTTGTGGATGTACCATGTCTACAAGCACCACCCCCTCACCAACACCGGCAAATACCTGGTCGCCGCCAGCCCGGCCGAGATGGGCCGCACCGCCGGCGGCATTCCCTACGGCGCCATGAGCGGCAAGCAACTGGAAACGCAGTCCATCCCCGTTCGCCGCCGGCAGGCGGTGCCGGTGCAGGCGCAACGGCTCGAATCGGCCGACGACCGCTGGTTCAACCTGCTCCTGTTCGCGCTGGCCGAGGAGGATCTGCGGGTGGTGACCGCCGTCAACCCCTCGACCCTGGTCGCCCTCGCCAACCGCCTCGACCGCGACGCGGATACGCTTCTCGACCATCTGGCCAAGGGGCATCCCGCCGCCGGCGACGCCAAAGCATCCTCCTCCGCCGCCGCGCTGGCGAAAGCGTTCAGGCCCAACCCGGAACGCGCGCGGAAGCTGCGGGAAATCGTCAAATCGGAAGGCTCGCTGTCGCCCGCCTCGGCCTGGCCGAACCTCGAAATACTCCTGACCTGGCAGGGGGGCTCCTCCGCCTTTTACCTGCCGCACGTGTCCACCCTGTGGGGCGGCACCGCCCAGCGCTGCCTCGGGCTGCGGGCGTCCGAGGGAACGTTTTCCATTCCCCTGGAGGACGCCACCGCGTCCGGCACTTTGGCCGTCGGCGGCCATGCGATGGAATTCACCCCGGCCGACGCGGGCGACCCCAAGCTGGATTCCCCCACGCTTCTGCCGGGCGAACTGGAGGAAGGCGGGCTGTACCGCCTGATCGCGACGACATCGGGCGGTTTTTGCCGCTACGACATGGCGGATCTGGTGCGGGTGACCGGATACAACAAGAAAACGCCCATCGTCGCCTTCGAGCGGCGGGCCGGATCGGTCCTGTCCGCCACCGGCGAGAAAATAACCGAGGATCAGGCGGTGGCGGCGATGGAGGTCGCGGCCTCGGGCGGGCCGCTCCTGAACGGGTTCACCGTGACCTGGGAAATGGACGGCGAGACGACCCGCTATGTCGTGGCGGTGGAATGCGCCGGCGACGAGGACGGCTACCGGAGCCGGCGCGGCCTGATGCGCGACCGCCTGCGGCAGATCCTGGCCGTGTTCGACGACGAACTGATGCGCCGCAACTGCGAATACCTGTCGAAACGCGAGGACGACCGCCTGGCCTTCCCCCGCCTCGTCATACTGGCCCGAGGTTCGTACGAAGCGCTCCGCGCCGCCCTGGCCGCGTCCGGCCGTCCGGAAAACCAGGTGAAACAGCCCATCCTCGTTCCTCCGCCCGGGCCGGGAAAAGCGCCGGTGAAGGGGGACGGGTTCTTTGACAGGGTGAGGATTGTCGAGGAACTGTGACCCGCAATTCACGATTCACAATTTACAATTCACAATTAAAACGAAAAAAGCCTTATTTTACCCTCCTATCAACAGCAGATGAACATCCATCGCTAGCCTGTTGTTAATGGGGAAATAAAATAAGGCTTTTTCATCTTAATTGTGAATTGTAAATTGTGAATCGTGAATTATAAATCACGCCATGCTCACGGCCTCCCACTCCCTTGCGGCAGCACCGGCACCGGCGGCATCGGCTCTTCCGGCCTTTGCACCGGCGGGATGACCGGCGGCGCGATGGGCTGGGGCGGGCTCGGCTCGGGCGGGCGGAACCCAGGATCGGGCGGGCGGATGGGCGGAGGCGTTTGCGGCATCGGGGCCGGCGGCGCCGGATCGGGCGGGCGCAAGGTTTCGGGCGTCGGGGTCGTCGGAGTCGGACGCACCGGGCTGGGCAACGTCAGTTGCGGGCCGGGAGCCACAACCACCGGCGGACGGTGCGGTTCGGGAGTGGGAATACGCGGCTGCATATCCGGAAGGCTCGGGGACGGCAGTTGCGGCCCGGGCTGGGTCATGGTCGGCAAATGGGGCGCGGGCGGCGACGGCGGCGGCGGGGCCGGCATGGGAACATGCTGGCCCGGAGGCATCTGCGGGCCGTGGCCACGGGAGGTTATGGCCACCGGCGCCGGAGCGGGCTCGGGGCGGCGGTCGGACTTGACGAACAAATCGTATTGCAGCGCTTCCTTGAACGGGGCGTTCAGTTGGACGAAAATGGCGTAGGTGGCGCCGCCCGCCACCGAAGGCTTGACGTTCCGGACGGTTATGAGCGCCCGCTCGCCCTTGGCATAATCCTTCTTGTCCATCGTCACCCTGAGGCACGCGCACGACGCCAAAAGCCTGCCCACGGAAAAGGGCATCATATCGGGCCGAATTATTTCAAACACTTGCGAAGGCGCATAGTCTTCGGTATAAACTCTTGGAGGCACTCCCCGGGCGGGCACGATGGAAAACCCGCCGAGATTTTTTTCCGCCTGCATTATGCCCATGGACGACACCAATTCCGGGTCCATGGACAGCGCGCCGGCGGCGGGGAACGCCAGGAGGACGGCGGCGACAAGCCGGACAAGTACGGTTCGAATGGGCATGTTCGCATCCTTTTAGAAAACCTTCCGGGACCCGCTTGCGCCCGGAACGGCCGGCGGACATGCGGGGCAAGCACGGGATATCAACTATGTCTACCAGGTTTAGCTTTGTCAAGCTGTTCGTGCCGGCGCTGGCGCTCATGGCGACGGCCGGCATGGCGTGGTCGGGCGACAAGCCGGCCGCCAAGCCGGACGAAAAGCCGCACATGATGTACTTCTACAACCCGAGCTGCCGCCTGTGCACCAAGACGAACGAGACGGTGGGCGCGGCCGAGGAAAAGTACAAAAAAGTCATGTCGTCCCAGCGCTTCAACATCGCCGACCCGAAGGACGGCACCGACAACGTTCTCTACATGTTCGACCTCATGGACCAGTTGGCGGTTCCGGAGGAAGGAAACGTCACGCTGATCGTGTTCCTCGGCCTCCTCGGCAAGGACGAAAACGGCGAAGCGTATTTCGTGCCGAAGCGGGCGCTCATCGAGGGCGATCGGATTATCGAAAAACTGGACGCGGAAATCGCCGATTTCCTCGCCACCGACGGGAAAGGAGGGAAAACGCTTGGCTTGTCTCGCCCGGCGTCCTTTTTTTCCCTCAGCTCGACTCGCGCGCTAGCCTCCATGCCGCCCCCGCCCCCGGCGGAGGCGTTTTCCGAAGGCGAACAGTCCGGCACCGATTCGGCGCCGAGCCGCCCGGCCATAAGGCCGCGGGTCAGGGCTTCCGGCGACGGCGACGCGCCCGGCGCGACGCCGAAGCCTTCCGGCCGGGAACGGGCGGAAGCCGCCGCCATGGAGCGCGCGCAGTCGCAGCTCCAGTTCGGCGCCATTTCCGCCGCCGCCCTGGCCGACAGCGTCAATCCGTGCGCCTTCGCCACCATCATCATCCTGGTGGCGATGATGTCGAGCGCCAAGCGCTCGCGGAACGAAATCATCGCCGTCTGCCTGGCGTTCACCGTGTCGGTGTTCCTCACCTATTTCGCCATCGGACTGTTCCTGTATAAAATCATCGCCATGATTAACGAGCGCGGCGGCACATTCCTGGTCGTCGCCGATCTCATCTATTACTGCGCGTTCGCCATCTGCGCGGTGTGCGGCGTCCTGAGCGCGTGGGACGCCTACCTCCTGTTTTCCGGCCGCGCGGCCGAGGAAATGACGCTGCAGCTTCCCAAGGCGTTCAAAAAGCGCATCAACGTCGCCATGGCCAAGGGCGTGCGGGCGCGCTGGCTGGTGGCCGGCGTGTTCGTCGCCGGGGTGACCGTCTCCTTCTTTGAAGCGGCATGCACCGGCCAGGTCTATCTCCCGACCATCATTTCGCTGGCGAAGATGGATTTCTGGGGATCGATGCTGTTGCTGACCTGGTACAATTTCCTGTTCGTGCTGCCGCTCCTCATCATTTTCGGACTGGTGCTGATCGGCGTGACCAGCCAGCAACTGGCCGATTTTTTCAAAAAAAACGTGGCATGGACCAAGCTCGCCCTGGCTCTGGTGTTCGTCGCCATGGGCGCCGTCCTCTGGTTCGAAATGTACTGGCCGCCCGGATACCGGGGGTGAGTATACCGGACGCAATGGGGGTTTGTGAATTTGGATTGTGAAAACCCAAATCCGAATTCACAATGAACAATGAATAATGTGATTCGACTTGAAATATGCGTGTGTGACCGCCCGGGAGCCGCCCCCTCACCCCAACCCTCTCCCCCTCACGGGGGCGAGGGAGAGTTGGTGGCTGCGACGACAAAGTAAGGACACTTGCTTTTCCTTTGCCGTTCGCCCAGTATGCTCCTTCTCCCCTTCACGGGAGCGAGGAAGAGTTGGTGGCCGCGACGACAAAGTAAGAACACTTGCTTTTCCTTTGCCGTTCGCCCAGTACGCTCCCTCGCCCCCGTGAAGGGGAGAGGGTTGGGGTGAGGGGGCGGCTCGCGGGCGATCACACACGGAATCAATAATTTCGAAAAGACAATACTGTTGAATTCCCCTGCAACTTATGGGTGTGGTATCGGGACAATCCATGGCGACCGAACACGGCAATGACAAAACACCCCGGCATGTGGCGATCATCATGGACGGCAACGGCCGCTGGGCCGAGGCGCGGGGCATGCCCCGCGCGTTCGGGCATCAGGCCGGCGCCGAAACGGTGCGCCGCGCCACCGAGTTCGCTCGGCGGCGCGGCATTCCGTACCTGACCCTGTACGCGTTCTCCACCGAGAACTGGACGCGGCCGGCGCCGGAGGTGGAAGCGCTCATGCGCCTGCTGGGCGATTATCTCGAAGCGGAACTGCCGACGCTTATGGAAAACGGCGTGCGCCTCCGCGTCCTGGGCGACCAGGACAAGCTATCGGCCGAACTGCGCCGGAAAATCGCCGCCGCGACCGAACGGACCGCCGGCAACAAGGAACTCTGCCTTTCCCTGGCCATCAATTACGGCGGCCGGGACGAGATTGTCCGCGCCTGCCGGAAAGCGGCCGCCGATCTGGCGGCAGGCGGGCTGGCGCCCGATCGGCTGGACGCCAATTTTTTCGCCGCCAGGCTGGACACGGCCGGCATGCCGGACCCGGATCTGGTCATCCGCACCGCTGGCGAACAGCGCTTGTCCAATTTCCTCGTCTGGCAGGCGGCGTATGCCGAATTTGTTTTCACCCGGTGCACCTGGCCGGATTTGTCCGACGCGGATTTCGAGCAGGCATTGGCGGAATACGCGGAAAGGGTGCGGACGTTCGGCGGAGCGTGACGGTTCCCGCCCGGACGGGTGGATTGCGGGGACATGTTGCGCAATTGGCGGTTTAATTGCGTTACGTGTCCCCGTAATCCGGGCAAACGCAACAAATGCAGCTTTAAATGAAATGCTTCCTTGAAATTCTGTATGAGTTCGCAAGGCTTCCCCGGAATTCGGGGACACGTAACGCAATTAAACCGCCAATTGCGCAACATGTCCCCGAATTACCGCGTACAATGGGAGGAGACGGCATGGGCAACTTCCCCGCAACGCAGCGCGACAGAGTCATGTCGCAGTTGCTTGGCCGGGGCGGTCCGGTGCCGTTCACCATCTACGAGGAAAAACTCAAGCGTTCCGCTTGCGAACGGGAATTGCGGAACCGGGGGCTGTGCCTGGTCAGGCGCGTCCGCTCCTACCGGATCGTCCGCCCCAACGTCAAAACCAGGGCGGTCCGCGAGCGCGGCGCCCGGGGCCGGGAATTGACGACCACATATTACGAAACGCCCTGCGGCACGCTGCACACAATCGAGGAGGACGGCGGTTTCACCACCTGGACGCACCGGTATCCGTTCCAGCGCCCGGACGATTACAAGGCTCTCGCCTTCCTTATCGCCGATAGCGTCGTGGTTCCCGATTACGGCGCCGTGGCTTCGCTCGAAGGGGACCTGGGCGGCGACTACATTGTCCGGGACAATCTCGGCCTCGAGCCGTTGCAGCAGTTGATTTCCACCTACATGGGAACGGAAACATTCTGCTACGAATGGATGGAAAACCGGGACGAAGTGCTGAAGCTGTACGCGCTTCTGGTGGAATTGGAACGAGCCGTCTATCCGGTCGTGGCCGGCGGCCCGCTGGCGTTCGCCAATTACGGCGGCAACGTCACCCCGCAGATCATCGGCCGCGAAGGGTTTGTCGGCTATTATCGCCCGAACTACGAAGAGGCGGCCGAAACGCTTCACCGCTCGGGCAAGCTGATCGGCTGCCATCTGGACGGCGACAACACCATCATCATGAAGGACATCGCCGCCGTCCCCTTCGATTATATCGAAGCGTTCGACGCCGGCATGGGGCCGGCGCTCGGGGCGGCGGTCGAGGCGTGGCCGGACAAAACCATCTGGCTCAACTGGCCCAGCGCCTGGCACCTGGATAAAGAGGGGCGGGTGGCGGAAAAGACTGTCGCGCTCCTTGGCGAGGGGCGGGGGGCGAGGGGGCTGATCGTGGGCATAACGGAAGACGTTCCGCCGGATCGGCTTCTCGGCAACTGCCGGGCAATCATGGACGGGATGGAGCGGTTCGAACGGTCGAACCCGCCCCGAATCTGAGAGCCTGTCGCGAAAGAAAGCTTGTTCATGTCAACCAACCAGACGGCCGACCAGCCGCAGCCGACTTCGGAACAGAAGCGCAAGCGCTCCACCCGCAACCTGGTGCTGCGGGCGGGGAGCGCGCTGGCGGCGCTCGGATGTATCTATTTCTGCCTGCGCTGGGACGTGGAGAACGCCAGCGGGTGGGCGTGGGCGATTCTCCTCTCCGCCATGTCCCTGGCCTGCCTCCGGGAATTCTACCGGCTGGCGGAAAGTTCGGGCGTGCTCCCGTTCAAATACCTCGGCTTCGTCGCCGGGCCGCTGTGGATTCTCGCGGCGGAATGGGATCTGTCCGGAGGTTCGGATCTTGTCGGCGGCAATGACGTATCGTGGATGGTGTTCCTGGCCGTCTGCGTCGGATCGATGGCGCTCCAGTTGACGCGGAAAACCAACGACAACGCCCTGAACAACGTGTCGATGACCGTGTTCGGCATCGTCTACTGCTGCCTGCTTCCCGGCATGAACCTGTATCTCCGCCACCTCAGGCTGTCGGGGGACGGGTGGCCGATGGACGGGGTGGAGTTCGTGATCGTTTGCGTCTTCGTCACCAAAGTGTCGGACGTCGGCGCGCTCCTGACCGGCAGCCGCTGGGGCAAGCATAAGCTTATCCCCCGCCTGAGCCCCGGCAAGACCTGGGAAGGCGCGCTCGGCGGGCTTTTGTTCAGTATTTTCCTGCTCCAGTTCATGACCCTGACGGCGCCGGAAATGGCGCTGGCCGGACTGGGCAGGCCGAAACTGGTTCTCCTGTCGTTTCTCTTGGCGGCGGGAGGCCTGGCGGGCGATTTGGCCGAATCCGCCTTCAAGCGGAACAGCCACCGGAAAGACGCCGGCGCCGGCGGTCCCGGATTCGGCGGATTGTTGGATCTGACCGATTCCATGATGGTGGCTACCCCGGTCATGTATTTTTTCCTTGTTTTGTGCGGTGCGGAATATGTACAATCATAGCTAGAGGCATAGGCCACATTTTGAATCACTCTTTTTTACAAAAAAGAAAAAATGGACGATAACGAGGAC
Organism: Planctomycetota bacterium; assembly: GCA_031547475.1. Lineage (GTDB taxonomy): Bacteria > Planctomycetota > SZUA-567 > SZUA-567 > SZUA-567 > JAJBSZ01. Next base: position 6,989 of record JAVBRW010000457.1, on the reverse strand, counting down.
GACAAAGCCAGGACTTCGGTAAGCGAGCGCAAGCGGCGCCGATCGCAGAACAACCACTTGCTCCGCGAGATTATGGAACGCCTGCGCGACTACGAACCGGACGAAGTGGTGATTATCTGCAACAAGTTCCGTCAGCGGCGCAACCTTCCGCCTCTGGAAGGAGATTTTCTGGACAAGGTACTCCCGCCCGAATAGGGCGGGTTATTTTTTCTGCACCCATTCCCCGCAATTGCCGATAACCAAGAATGGAACCCTCCCGCGAAAGGGGGGGACGTGGAATTGGGATTTAAGATTGTAGATTGCAGATTTAAGATTTGTTCCGGCGGCCAGCGTTCCGCGCGGGAAAAATCTTAAATCTGCAATCTACAATCTTAAATTCTCTCTTGGAATCGGGCGAATGCGAAAACCATACGCTACACACCGCTTGTCCGCCGCCCTGGGCGGCCTTGGCATAAGCCTCGCGCTGATCCTGTCGGGCTGTCTGGCCAATACCGAGACGGTGTACGTGGTTCAGCCGGCGCCGACCATGACCGGCCCCGCGCCGGACAACAGCAAGGCGCACTGGCGCGAAGTGTACGAGAAAAACCGCCCGGAAGCGCCGCGCAATTACCAAGTCATGCCGAAGCCTCCCCGCAACAACGAATTCGCCGAATTCGACGACGGCAATTTCCAGGGCCTGGACACCCAGCCCGATCTGCCCGCGCTTCCGGCCGACGCGCCCCTTGGCAACAACCTGGCGGGACAAGGCGGACCGCCGCCGCCCGTGCCGTTCTATACCGGCCAGACCAACGGCCCGCGTCCGGCCGCGTCGGCCGCTCCGGCGCCGTTGCCCCGGGATTTGGCGCCCACCAGCCTGCCCGCCCGCGCCGGCATCGAGACGGGGGAACATTTTTACCCGGTGGAACAGCTTGTCTACGGCGGCGACTACCCCGACATCGACAAGCCGGAAAACTACCGCCTCATGCCCCGCGACATCGTCACCGTCACGGTGAAGGATCATCCGGAATTTTCCGAACAGCTTGAAATCCAGCCCGACGGCACGGTTCGCGTGCCGAACACCCACGATCTCATTCGCCTCCGGGGCCTGACGGTCGACGAAGCCGCGGAAGAGCTGCGCCGGAGCCTCGCCCCCTATATCAAAGGGCCGACCGTGGTGCGGGTGCAGGCCAATGTGGCGAAGGGCGGCTATTATTTCGTGTTTGGCGAAGTCATGCAGCCGGGCCGCTTCCCCATGGGCATCGAGCCGGTCAGGCTGTCGGAAGCGGTGCTGGCGGCCAACTGGGAAGCCAATCCCGCCCGCCGCGCCATGGACGGCGAGGAACTCGGCCCCGCCTTCCCCGCCGCCAATCCGCGCGGGCGTTTCCAGGCGCCGCCGTCCGCCGATTTGTCCAGGGTCGTATTGATTACGCCGCACCGCAGCCAGCCGGTCAGGACGGTTCACGATGTGCGTTCCGCCCTCCTGGGCGTGACGGCGAACGATCCGCCGGTACGCCCGGGCCAGATAATCGTCGTGCCGCCGCGCTCGGCGAATGGCGGACAGGTTTCGGATTCCCTTCAATCGCCGCCGCCGCCCGCCTTGAACCGGGAGCGGGCTTTCGGATACAATTCGACCCCGGCGACGCTGCCCGAGTTCGAGCCGCCGCCCGCCCGCGTCCGGCCGAACGCGCCGGGCGATTCGTCGTGGATCGAATCGGTGCCGCGCCGCCCGGAACCGGAAACGGAATCCCTGATCTTTTCGCCGGTCGACACCAACATGGCGGGCGCGTTCGACGCCCAGAACAACTCGACCGGCGCCCTGTTCCGCGAAGGCGTCACGGTCGAGGGACCGACCATCATCCAGATGGGGTCGGGCGAGCGCTACGCCGATCCGCCCCCGCCCGTCGAACCGCGCAGGAAAACGGTGCGATCGGGAGGCCGGGGAGGGACGGCAGATGGGTGGAAGAAAGGTTTGTGAGAAGAAGAATGATTTAAGATTGTAGATTGTAGATTTAAGATTTATTTCCGGAACAAACGGTTATCGGAGAATAAATCTTAAATCTGCAATCTACAATCTTAAATTCCGGAGCACCTTATGCCCAAACCCCAGCGCCTTTCCCGCTTCAGCCTCGTCTACCTGGCGTCCAGGCACGCCGGAATGGTGTTTTTTTTCCTGGCGCTCGGAATTGGCGCCGGCATTGCCTGGCGCTGCCTGGTCGAGCCGACCCGCTATTCGGCCAGGGCCGATATCGCGTTCACCGTGGCGTCCGAAAGCGCCGCGCCCGACTTCAACTGGGACGGCAAGACGGCCGGCTGGCTGGCCGTCCCGAACAACGCCTACGATCGCGATCTGCTCGGCAACAACCTCCGGCGCGCGGTCAAGCTGGCCGCCACCGAAGGCCTCGAACTTGATACGGAAAAGCTGAACGCCGAACTCGCCCCGTTCCAGACCGGCCGGATGTTTTCCCCCCTGCTCCTGCCTTCCGGCATCGCCGGCTATCTCGGTCCCCGGATAAGCCTCAACCTGCGGGATCTGGCCGCCAATCTCGATTTCCAGACCCTCGCCGCCGTTGTCGCCGATCTCGATCCGGCCCGGGACGTTACGGATTGGGACTTTTCCTTTTTCAACAGCGGAGGCGGCGGGCAGATCGCGAGGCCCGGACCGGGCGATCGCCACTTCCGCGTTTTCTACCACCTTCATAGACTGCTCCATCCTTCCGGTCCGGCTCCGACGCCGAGAATCGCCTGGTCGACGGCGGTCGGCGAAGTCGCCGATCGCCTCGATCGCGAAGTGCAATTCGCCGGCGGCGGCGGATTCGGCCACACGGCGAAACGCGAACTCATGCGCGAAATCGCCGCCATCCCCGCCCTGGCCGCCAACAGCCTGTACCGCGCCACCTCCTGGCCTTCCGGCGACGAACTCAAAGCGCAGACCGAGGTGTGGGCGTGGCGCTGGAGCACGCTCGTCGATGTCGCCGCCTCCAGGCGGAACGGCCGCGGCGTCGTCTCCGCCGATATGCGCCTTGATTTGCACCCGTTCGCGTTCCCCCGCGACACGGTGGTGACCCGGGTGCCGCCGCTGGCGGTCGCCACCCTGCTCGCCTACATCGCCGCGCTGGAGCAGCCCGACGCAGCGCCCGCCCCGCCGCCGGCGCCCGAAGCGGAACCCGAACCCGTACGCGAACCCGATCCGGCGCCGGCCGTTGTCCATGCCGAACCGCCGTCCGTCGCCGTTTCCCCGACCGTACGCGTCGATCCCGGCGCGGAGGCGAAGCGGCAGAGCCGGATGCGCGCGGTCGAGGCCGGGCTCCGCCAGGCGAAAATCGATCGGGCCGCCGCGCTTCGCGCGCTCGAAACCGCCCGCGATCGCGAAAAAACGCTGGCCATGGAAGCGCTGGCCGCACGCGAGCGCGCCGACCGCCTGTCCGAGCGGCTCGATCTGGCGATCCGCGAGACGCCGCCCCCGGACGCGCCGCTCTCCCTGGAGATCGCCCGCCTCAATCTTTCCCGGGACGAAGTGCTGGAGCGTTTGGCGAGACTGTTGCAGACCTGCACCGAAGAGCATCCCTTCGTCCGGCAGGCGCGGCGCGAACTGGCCGCCATCGAAGCGCGTCTGGCCCAGCTCAACCCGGGCCTCCTCGCCGCGCGCGAAGCCGAGATCAGGGAAACGCGCATACGCAACCTCCGCATGGAATGGGACGCCGCCAACGCCAACGCCGCGAACCTGGAGGAGCGCCGCCGCCGCGTCGCCGCCGACGTCCAGAACGCATTGAACAGCCTGGCCGCCCTCGAACGCCGCATCTCGGACCTCGATGCCGAACTCGCCAATCTCGCCGGGGAGCCGGTGGCGACAATTGTCGTCCCGGCCACGGCGCCGCTGGCGCCGCCGCCGCCCATGCCCGAACCTCCCCCGCCTCCGGCGCCCATCCCCCAGCCGATCCCGGCCGAGCCGGCGCCGCAACCGCAGCCGGCCAGGCAGGTCGGTTCGGCTGTGCAATTCTCGGCGGTGCCCGAAACCATTCCGCTCGTGAAAACGCCGCCGGATTGGGAAGCGCCGTTCCTGGGAGCGCTGCTCGGATTGTGCCTCGGCCTGATATGGATTATCCTGCGGGAAGTGGCGGCCCGCCGCTTCGCCAACGCGGCGGAAGCGCGGCGCATGGTCAATCTGCCGCTCCTGGCCGCGCTGCCGGCCTACGATGCCCAATCCTTCCGCGCCGCCGCCAAGACGATGAAGGGCGAACTGTTCGGCAACCAGCCGGGAAGCCTTGTCCTCATCCCCGCCTCGGTGGAAACGTCCGAACCGAAGCCGGTCGGGCGCCGGGGTAAAATCAAGCCGGCCAGGCCGCGCCGGCGCTGGTTCGGCTGGGTGGCCGGGCTCGTCGTCATCGCCCTGGCGGCGCTTGTTCTCCACGGCGCGGCCCGGCTGGCGCAGCCGCGGGTCGGGTTCGCCGGCGACATGGCGCTTCCCGGGGCCGAGGCTTTCAAAGCGCCGGGCGCCGAACCGGCCGAGGATTGGGGGAACATGCCATGACGGCCGACGACGCGTTCGACAACCTGATCAACAAGAAGGCGCTCGCCATTCCGGTGGCGCGACGGGACGCCGCCGCCCCGGATCGGGCGCCCGACGACACCACCCGCATCGAGCAGAGGGGCGATCGGCCCGACGCGACCATGCGGGTCGACGATCTCTTGGACGATCAACCCGGGGACTACAACCCGATGGGCGGCGGCTCGTCCGAATCGGAGCGGGGCATGTATTCCCACCCCACCGAGACCGATCTCGACGCGGTGCCGGACGACGACGGCGTCGCCAGCGCCCACCAGCACGGCGCCCGCATCGTCGGCCGCGATTCGAAGCGCTACGTCAGGCCGGGCGGATCCGGACAAGGCAACGACATCGACACGGTCGAATACGCCGAGGCGGCCGAGGTGGACGATCGGGAGCCGGGCGAATTCGGCCTCGGCCTCGCCCGCCGGGTGCCGCGCTTCGCCTATCTTCCGCTGGCCGACATGGAAAAGTTCGAAACGCAGGCCAGGGACATGCTGGCCGCGCTCCAGTCGGAAATTCCCGACGCCCCCTCCCTCGCCATCACCAGCCCCGTGCGGGGCGAGGGCAGGACGGAACTTGCCATCCGCCTCGCCCTGGTGCTGGCGAAGAAGGTCGGCCACCGCGTGCTGCTGGCCGACATGGACGTGAGGAAGCCGGGCATCGCCGGCCGCCTCGGGCTGACGACCAAGTATTTCACCACCATGGACGTCCTGCGCGGTTCGTGCCGCCTCGGCGAAGCGTTGTTCGCGAGCGAGGAGGACAACCTCTACGTCCTGCCGGCGCGCGACGCCGACCGGGACGGGGACGAAATACTCGACGACCGGCAGGTCGAGGCGATGCTGTCCGAGGTGCATCAGGCCTTCGATTTCGCCATTCTCGACTGCGGTCCCGCCGGCCAGGCCGACGCGCTCGTGGTCTGCCGCCTGGCCGGTTCGGTCGCCATCGCCGGCCGTTGCCGCCGCAGTTACGCCCCGATGATGCGGCTGGCCGTCGAAAACCTCGCGGCCGCCGGCGCCAAAATCGCCGGCATGGTTATAACCGACAATTGACTGAAGTTTTACGGATTGGCCATTCAAACCGCCGAACGCCCAATCCGTAAAAATCAAAACCCTTGTTGCGCAAGTGAAAACGATATTTGTCAAATGGCGATTGGCGATTTAATCGCCATCTGACAAAACGCAAATTCGAACCCGGGAAAAAGCGTCCGCCATGATCTACACGGAATACTGGGGTTTGTCCTTCCCCCCCTTCGCCAACGACAACCGGCCGGAGACGTTCATTCCGACCCGCGCGGCGGCGCTCGCCATCGGCAGGCTGCGCTATTCGCTGGGCATGGGGATGGGCGCCAGCGCCCTGTTCGGCGAGCCGGGCGTGGGCAAAAGCCGGGTGGCGCGCGTCATCATGGCCGAATTCGCCGACGCCCGCTGGCGGGTCGGCTATATGCCCAACCCCTCCGGCCTGCCCCGCGACATACTCGGCGTTCTCGATCCGGCGGCCGCCACCCTGGTTCCGCTGGGCATGTACGGACTGACCGAGCTGCAGGCGTTCCTCACCTTGCAGGCGAAGGCGAGAAAGCCGGTCCTCCTGGTGGTGGACGATGTGCAGACGGTCAGGGGAAGCGATTTTCTGGAAATCCTGCGCACACTCCTGAACGTCGAAGCGGACGGGGTGAAGGCGCTGTCCATCCTCCTCATCGGCCAGGCGTCGATGGAACGCCGGCTGGCGCTGGCCAGCGGGTTTGACAGCCAGTTGCTGATGCGGGCCGTCCTCGATCCGATGACGGACGAGGAAACGCGCCTCTACATTCTGGCCAGGCTCAAATCGGCCGGAAGCAAGCAAGGCATATTCACCAAACACGCGGCCGAACGGGTCGTGCAATTGACCCGGGGCAATCCGCGCCAGATCAACCGCCTGTGCGAACTGGCGCTGGTGGTCGCCTACGGGCTGGACGAGAAAAAGGTGTCGCCGGACGTCATCGAGCTGGCGGCCGCCGATCTCGATCTGCTGCCGCCGGGCGAAGCCTCGTTCTTCCCCTGGCCCCACCCCGCCCCCGAGACTCCTCCCCCCGAGGAGGAACCGCCGCCGGAAGAGGACATCCTCGCCAGCTTGACGGCGGAGGAAACAAAGCGATAATTCACAATTCACAATTCACGATTCACAATTAAACCGCATCGGCCGGTGAAGGGAACAATGCGGTTCAATTGTGAATTGTGAATCGTGAATTGTGAATTCTTCATCAGCCGCCCATACGGGAGAACGACAGTGGCAAAGAAAAGCCTCAGCTACAAGGATTCCGGCGTCGACATCGACGTGTCGAACGAGCTGGAGGACGGATACCTGAAAATCGTCAAATCGACCTTCAACCCCGGCGTCATCCGGAACGACGGCGGATACGGCGGCCTGTTCCGCCTGCAGGGGGCGCCCGGGCTGTTCGCCCGCCGCTGGCGCGATCCGGTGCTGGTGT
>JAVBRW010000366.1:0-10402 GCA_031547475.1 Planctomycetota bacterium | reverse complement strand
CGTCATCCCGGCGTCTAAAACGCCAACCCGGGCGAAAAACGGGCTCTTGTGCCGGGCTAATTCGGTGTAGGCACTCGCTACACCTGCAACCCGGACTAACATTTACGATATCGGAACCCAACGGGTAAAGCAGACGCTACGGGACTGTACCGCGCGGTTCAACCGCGAATTTGCAAAACTCCGGCCTTTTACTCGATATGCGTCGAACTGAAGAACATCTCCCCATAACAGGGGAAAGGCCATTCGGCGTCCGGGGTAATCATTTCCAGCTTGTCGATGATGGCCCTGAGCACCTTGGTGTTTTCGAGAATCCCGGCCGCGTCGCCCTTCAGCGCCGCGTCCAGGGCGTCCATGGCTCCGTACAGGCGGTCGACGAGATCGGCCGTCTGGCCGTAGGCTTTTATCCGCGCCCCGGCCTCGCGGCCGAATTCGCGGGCGGTCGCCGCCGCGCCGGCCAGCATCGCCTCGTTCGCCAGCACCGCAGGCATGATGAAGGTGCGGGCAAGGTCGAGGGCGCAGCCGCCCTCCATCGCCACCACCTGTTCGTAGGCGTGGCGGTGCACTTCGTAGCGGGACAGCACTTCGCGCTCCGACAGGACGCCGTACTTGGCGCACAGCGCCAGCGTCTCCGGCGCGATATAGGCGCGGAGCGCCTCCGGCGTGGTGCGGAGGTTGGGGAGGCCGCGCCTGGCCGCCTCCTCCTGCCATTCCTGCGAATAGCCGTCGCCGCCGAACACGACCCGCCGGTGGGCGTTGACTTCCCTTTTCAGCACTTCCTTCAGCGCGTTGTGGAATTCGACCGAGTGGCCGGTCGCGTCCTTGCGGGGCGCGTTGTCCTTGAGCCTGCCCTCCATGGCGGAGCACATCTCGTCCAGCGCCGCCGCCATGGCGAGGTTGAGCACGGTGTTCGGTCCGGCGCAGCTCTGGGACGAACCGACCGCGCGGAACTCGAACTTGTTCCCGGTGAAGGCGAACGGCGAGGTCCGGTTCCGGTCGCTGACGTCGCGGGGGATTTTCGGCAGCGCGTCGACGCCGACCTCGATCAAGTCGCAGCCCGAATCGTCGGCCCGGGTCCGGATGGAGCAGCCGGTGCCGAGCTGGTCGATGATGCTTTCCAGTTGCTCGCCAAGGTAAATGGACATGATGGCGGGCGGCGCTTCGTTGGCGCCCAGGCGGTGGTCGTTGCCGGCCGAGGCCACCGTCGCGCGGATGAAGGGCGCGTGGGTGTCGACCGCCTTGATGACCGCCGTCAGCATGAACAGGAACTTGGCGTTGTCGTGCGGCGTCTGGCCCGGGGTGAACCAGTTCTTGCCGTCGTTGCCGACGACCGACCAGTTGTTGTGCTTGCCGCTGCCGTTGACGCCGGCGAAGGGCTTTTCGTGGAGAAGGCAGGCGAAGCCGTGCTCTTCCGCCGTTTCGCGGAGCGTGTGCATGACCAGCATGTTGTGGTCGACCGACAAATTCTGTTCCTCGAACACCGGCGCCAGCTCGAATTGTCCCGGGCTCACTTCGTTGTGGCGGGTGCGGGCCGGCACGCCGAGGCGCCACAGCTTCCGGTCGACGTCGGCCATGAAGGCGAGGATGCGCGGCTTGATGTGGCCGAAGTAGTGATCCTCCATCTGCTGGTGCCTGGCCGGGCGGTTGCCGAACAGGCTGCGGCCGCACATGACGATGTCAGGCCGCTCGATGAAGAAGCGGCTGTCGATGAGGAAGTATTCCTGCTCAGGCCCGAGCGTGGCGTAGGGGCGGCACTTCCCTTCGATCTCGAACAGTCGGCCGACGCGTTCGATCTGCCTGGTCAGGGCGGCCTGCGAGCGGAGCAGAGGCGTCTTTTCGTCCAGCGCTTCGCCGTGATAGCCGCAGAACACGCAGGGAATGCACAGTACCGCGCGATCGGTCCCCGAATTGAGGACGAAGGCGGGCGAGGTCGGATCCCACGCGGTGTAGCCGCGCGCCTCGAAGGTGGCGCGAAGGCCGCCCGACGGGAACGACGACGCGTCCGGCTCGCCCTGGATAAGGTCCTTGCCCGAGAACTGCGCGACCACGCCGCCCTTGAAATCGGGGCTGAAGAACGAGTCGTGCTTTTCGGCCGTGTTGCCGGTCATGGGCTGGAACCAGTGGGTAAAGTGGGTGGCGCCCTTGTCCATTGCCCACGCCTTCATGCCGTTGGCGACTTCGTCCGCCATGGCGGGGTTGAGGGGCACGCCCTTGCCGACAGTCTCGTCGAGCGCGGCGCAGACCTGGGTGGAGAGGTATTTTTTCATGGTCGCCGCGTTGAACACGTCGGTGGCGAAGGTGGCCAACAAATCGTCGGACTTGCAGTCCTGGCAGTGGCATGTGGGCATGTGCGTTCTCTCCGTGCGAATAGGTCAGAAAAAGGAGGGGCATGGTTCCGCCCCAGCGCTGTTCGACTCATGCAAAACAAGCGCCAGATTTCCATGAAATCCGCCGACTATTTTATAACTGTTTGGTATGAAAAGGGCAATGGATCGATAATTTTTTCTGGAATGAATCCGCCGGGCTCTTGGCGCGGCGAATCGACGACAAATTTGTGGTGGAGGTTACAAATTTGTCGATGCGTTTGTCGCAACTCAAAAACTCAACCCCACCGTGCCGGTCAGCTTGTGCGCGCCGTAATCCGCCTTGCCGTAAAAATCGTAGCGGACGCCGATGTCCATGCGGCCTGCCTCGTAGACCGCGCCGGTCCCGAGCGCGTAGGCGTGGTGGCCGCTGCGGCGGCCGACGGCGCGGACGGGAAGGACGCCGGCCATGTCGTTGATGGTTATCCAGCCCGACGGCGCGTCGCCGTTGAACGAATAGGCGTAGCCCGCGTTGGCCTTGAGGGCGAGGACGGCTCCGGAGCGCAAATCCATCCGGTAGGCGAGCGCCAGGTCGAGCGGCAGTTGCACCGTGTGGCTGGACATGTCGCCGTAGCGGAGCAGGCCAACCGGGCCGTATTTCCAGGTGTGGGCGTCCGTTGCGGTGTGCAGGTAGACGAGGCCGAGGGAAGGGCTGACGGTCAGCCGCTCGATAAGCGGGTAGTCGTAGCCGACGCGGGCGCCGGCGAGCCAGGTGCCGGCATGGTAATCGGCCTTGTCCCAGTTGCCGCCCCGGTACTCGCGGATATCGTTGTCGGAAAGGGTGTAGCCGAGCGCCACGGTCGCGTGCCAGAACGAAGGGTGGTTGTAGGTGGCGTAGAGATCGAACGAATAGTTGTCTATGGTGGACGCGTGGCCGGCCGCCGACTTGTCCGCGTAAGCGCCCGACACCAGCCCGAACGATCCGCCCGCGACAAAGCGGCCGAAGGCGCGATCGTAGCCGATCAGCATGCCGCCGCCGTCGTAGCGGTAGCCGGCCACGCCGTCCCGGCTGTCGGCGTTCTGCCACAGGCCGAGTCCGCCGACCCAGAAACGGTTGAGATGGCGCCCGTTCATCACCGCCGCCGCCAGCGCGCCGTCCGAACCGGTCGCTTGGCTCACCCGCCTGTACAGTTCGCGATCGCGGGACAGTTTGCCGTTGATCTGGCGGAACATCTCGTCCGCCGTCTCCCGCGCCACGCTGGCCGGTCCGGCCGCGATGTGGCCGTTGAAGGCGGCCAGCAGGCTTGCGTCGATTCTGCCCCGCGCGCCGCCGCCGGGGCCGGCGCAGTCGAAGGTCGGCGAATTCGCCGCCATGGCGGCGAGGATGCGGTAGGACAGGTTGCCGGCGAACGAGTCGGGCGAAGAGGGGTGGGCTCCGGCCATGCCGGGCGCGCCGCCGTTGGCCGCGCTCTCCGTCATGTTGCGGGCGACGGCGATGACGTTGGCGGCGAATTCGTTCGACATGAGATCCGTGCCCCACTGCCGGATCAGGCGGTTCCGGATGGCGGCGAGATCGATCAGGTTGCTCCGCTTGAACGAATCGAGCCACAGTCCGCCGCCGCCGGTTGCGTCGGTGTTGGCCAAACTTTTGAAGGTGAAATCGCCGAACACGGTGGAGACGACGCAGGAGCCGTTGGCGAATCCGCTCCAGTCCGCGATGTTGCCGCTCACCACCCAGTCGAGGGTCGACGGATCCGCTCCGGGCGCGGCGGCGAAACTGCCCCGGTTGTAGTAGCCGGCGATGAAGTCGGCGCCCGCCTCGATGCGGGCGTTCGCGCCCAGGTTCAGGACAACGCCCGAAGCCAGATCCAGCCGCGTCGCCTTGTCGGCCGATGCGTCGTAGCCGAGGCACAGCGCGCCGCCGAGATCGAGCGAGGCGAAGCCGATCAATTGCAGATTGCCGCCGGCCAGATCCACCCTGCTCGCCGCGTCGACGCGGACGGAAGCGCCGCTTTGATTGGACGTAATGACATTGCCGCCGCCGGCCAGCGCCGCGCCGTTGGAGAAAACGGCGCCGCCGTCGAACACCGCGCTGGCCGCGAATACGCTGTTCGCGCCGGATACGGCGGCCGGCGCGGTTGTGTCTTTCACCCAAATTCCGTCGCCGGAGAACTGCGCGCCGTTCGCGACCTTGCCGCCGGTCTGGGTATAGGTCGCGACCTGCAGGCCGGTGTTGGCGCCGGCCAGTTCCAGATTGCCTTCCGCCGTCATGGCGAAGCCGGAGGCGTCGATTTGGCCCAGCGCCCGTGCGCCGTTTTTGACCGAAATCCGGCCCGGGGTTGCGCCATAGGTATTGACCAAGCTCAGCGAACCGGCGCCGCCGTCGAGAACGCCGCCGTCCAAAACCAGCCCGCCCGCCGCCAGGTTGGTGCCGAGGTTGACGGACGCGACGCCCGACGCGGACAGGGAGCCTTTCACCACCAGGCCGCCGCCGAACGAATCGGTATTGCCGACCGCGCTGTACGAACCGAGAATGCTGCCTTGGCCCGCGACATCCAGCCGTACGCCGGCGTCGCCCAGGGCGTTCGCCCCTTCGGCGACGGTGAACGAGCCGGCGCGGACGAGGCCGGCCGGTATGGCGGGCGCGCCGCCGTCGTAGGCGGCGCTGTAGATTGGCGCCGGCGCCGCGCCGCCGTTGACGCCGGACCCGACGACGAATTCCCCCGCCAGCAACTCGCCGCCGCCGGTGAGGAGTACCGAGCCGGGAACCGCCGCCGTCGCCTTGCCGGTCGCGCCGGAGGCGATGGGATCGGCCGCGTTGTTCATTGCATACAGTTGGCCATCGATCTGTATCGCATTGACGGCGCCGGCGGTCAGGCCGGGCAGGCCGCCGGCGACGATGTTGCCGCTGCCCGTCGCCACCAGGCGCCCGTTGATCAGGTTGGCTCCGTCCGTCGCCCGGCTGAAATCGGCTGTGCCGCCGTTCTTCAGTTCGAGGCGGGATGCGTTCTGCATATCAATGCCGTCGTTGAACGCGACCTGGCCGCTGTTCGAGATGATTATGGCGGCGGAATCGGCGAGTTGGACTTTTTGGTCGTACGCCACGTTGGCGCCGATCCCGAAACTGCTTTCCGTATTGCCGTCGGCGGAAAATTCGTAGGCGAACCGCGCCTTGCCCAGGATGTTCATGTTCGCGGCGCTTCCCAGTTCGACCTTGTGGTTGAAGACGATTTCGCCCAGGGAAGCGACGTCGATGCCGCCGTCGTCCAGGTAGGTCGAGCCGGTGGAATTGTCGGCGCCGATAATCAGCCTGCCGTAATCGCCGACCTCGATGCGGGCGGAATGGGACAGTTCTATATCGTGGGCGGCGAGAATGCCCATGCGCGTCACGTCGGCGCCGGACACTTCCACCAGGCTGTCCGAAAAGGTGCCGTCGACCTTGAGCGTTCCCATCACCGTCATTTTGGCAACGCCTGCCGCGTCGCCCCGCACCGAAATCAGGCCGCCGTCGGCGCCGACGGCAACATCGCTTTCGTAGATTTGGGTTTCGCCGCCCGCCGCCCGTATCATTGCCGTCGTTTGCCCTGGATTCCACAGGCTGTTGGAATTCAGAACCACCTTGTCTTTCACCGTACCGGTGCCGAGGATGCGGGCGGTATCGAGAGTCAGGCCGTCCCTGACCGAAAGCGTGCCGCGATTCAGGACGAAATCGAAGTATTCCGTTACCGGACCGTCAAGCCCCGAAACCGTGGTTCCGCCCGCGCCGGTCACTTCGAACAGCGAATCGTTTCCGATGGTGATGGAACTCCTGATTCCGTTGTTAATCAATGTCCCGACCGCAAGCCGGTTCCGCCAGGTGTCGGGGCCTGCGATTTTGGTGCTGTCGCCCACGAAGATATTGCTGTCGATTTCGAGGTGCAGAGCGCCGATATCGACCCGGGTTCCGGTGCCGGTGCCGTTGGCGCCCCGCGAGCTGACAACGTGCAGTTCCGCGCCGTTCGTCTGCGTGGCCAGCGTGCCGTTGATATGCAGATCCATGCCGGCGCTGGCGGCGCCGTTTTGCGCATCGCCGATGGTGAGGCTCATGGCTCCGGGGCCGTTCATTTCGATTGACGCGACGCTGCCCCAAGAGGAATCGACGTTGCCATTTTCGCTGTAATACCAGGTATCTTCATCGATCAGAATGGGGGCGGGCGGTGCTGTTTCGTTCACTTTCAGTTCAAGACCCAAGGCATGGCCCAGGGGCAATACCGCAAGCAGAAACGCGACCAGCATTTTCCCGCCCATACGCATTCCTCCGGGCGATACACGGCAGGTGTATCGGATATTTCCGCTGTTATCAGGTTTTGTCTCGATGAATGAAATGTTCACGGTGTTACGATGATACTTGCGGAATGGGGGCGGAATCTTTCAGGGAAATGTATTTTTGCTATATGAAAAAACCACGCGCGATCTCCTGACCAGGGAGGCCGCGCGCTTTGTCTATGGTGCACACACACAACAGAGTACCACTTTGAAATCTATCGACATCTCCTTGGGGAGAGTGTTGTTCAAAAATAGGTTGCGCCGCCGCTTCCGCGACGGTCAGGCCGCGCTGTGGGCGAGGCCGATTTTCGCCAGCAGTTCGGGCGGAACCGATACGTTGCCCACCAGCCCGCCAGCCAGACTCATGCCGGACACGGCGGCATGGTAGAGGTTGCGGAGATCGGCGTTGTCCGGGCCGTTGAGAACCGACTCGATTTCGTCGCGCCGGTCGTGGTCCGAAACCAGCCGGAGAAAGCCCCGGGTGTCGGCGTAGACGCGGATGTATTGGTAATCCTCCACGCCCATCGCCGCCAGCGTTTCGGCCAGCAGGTTCTGGACGCCGATGAGGATTTGCTGCGATTCGGACAGCGCCATGCCGACCGCGTCCCAATCCACCAACTGGGTGGGGGGCTCGGGCGCGTAGCCGGCCGCGTCGATATAGTCGCTGTCGGCCGCATACAACAAGTCGAGAAACGCGGCGAAATCCTCGGTTCGGGTGGCGGTCGCTTCCCGGTTGACGGACAGCACTTCCCGGCAATTCTTTTCCCACGTCTCCCGGTCGACCCGCTCTCCGGTGTCGGGGAACGCCATTTCGAGCGTGATCGGTTCTTCAAGCAATGCGCTCATACCCCACCAGTCCTTTCGGGTAAGACTCCACTATCCTTAGTATCGGCCCATTGTACCGGCATCTTTTCCGATAATGTTGTGCAGGGCCGTTTTGTCGTGGGTGGGCGGTCAGGCGATTTCGGCCGTGGCCGCCTCCTGCGCTTGGGTATAGCTGACACTGGTTGACGAGTAATCGATATTCATATTGAAGTCGCGGATAAAGCCGTATTGCATATTGCCGCCCGAACCGGTGGCGCGGAAGCCCAGGAGGCGCTGTTTCAATTCGTCGATATTGTCCTGGATGGCGCCGATCGGATCCTGCCCGTAGGATTCCTTGAACCCGTCCAGCGTATAGCCGGCGTCGGCGAGGGCGGCGCGGGCGGCCATGACGGCGAAGCGGCTGGTGGTGGTCTGGTTGGCGCTCATGGTCTGCTGCAGTTTTTCGGCGCTGGCGGCGTCGGAGCCGGTGACGGTCATGCCGCCCACTCCGTTCAGGCCCATGGTGAAGGACTGCGAGGAATCGAGACCCGCCATGGACAGCATGCTGCCGAACGATCCGGCGAAATCGGTGAAGTCGGCCATGAAATCCCCTTCGACCTCGCTCAGGCTCTTGGTCTTCTGCCTGGCGTCGTTGTTGGGATAGATGACCTTGAAAATGTCCAGTTCCTTGATGCGATCGGCCAGCTCGCGCGCCTTGTCCGAAATATCCACGCCGTCCGCCGAATTGGCGTAATACGAGCCGTTCGCTCCGCCGGTGATTTCCAGGTAGGAGCCGGAAATGTTGAGGTTCGCGGTCTGCATGGCGGCGGTGCGCTGGTAGGCGGCGAGATAGTTGGTCGAATTGTCAATACGCATGGCCGGTATCCTCTCAAGAAAGCCGTTCGATAATCGCAACGCTTGAAAGGTAAGCAACAGCCTTGCCAAAATAAAAACCCCCGACCTGGGACACAATTCCCGGGCAGGGGCGTGGGAGGAGGAAATCCGTATATTGGTTTTATCGTAGTTTTTGTAAGATGCTTTATTCTTTGCTATTTATACTATCGGCGACTTTTCGGAGAAAATTGAGGTAAAATTATTTTTTTTGAAAAATCACTTCGCTTCCAGCCGCGCGTCGTCCAAAGCCATCCACGGTTCTCTCGGGCGGTCCGGCAGACTTTGCCGGACGGACGGCAGTTTTTTCGCGCTTCCGTCCTTATCGGCCGCCCCGGAGACGGCTTGGGCCACTTCCAGCGTAAACCAATCGAGACCGTCCCCCGCATAGTCGGACGAGGGCGGGGCGAGGACGACGGTTTCCTCTTCGCCCGGAGCGGGCGCCGAGACGGCGGCGCTGTCGGACGCCAGGGCGGCGGCTGGTTCGGTCAATTCCTCCATGGTTGCGGTTGCCTCCACCGCCTCCGGGACCGGACGCGCTTCGATTTCTTCCGTCGGGGCGGCGGCTTCCCGTTTCGCCAAACGCTCACTGCCGGCGGTGATTTCCGCGCGCTGATGCACCAGGCGGGAAAATTCGCAGTTCGACATGACGACTATCCTGCCCTCCATATTGGCCCGGACATGCAACCGTTCCGCCATGGCGAGGACGCAAATGGTCCGGATCGCCAGTTGGTGATCCGCCCCGATCTCCCGGAGGGTGGACTGATCGAGCGTCAGGCTGCCGTCCTTGTCGAGGCGGGCGAGCAGGCGCCGGGCCGGTTCGCTGTTGCGAAGCTCCCGGAGCGCTTTGACATTGGCGTTGCCGAACCAGTTTTTCATCATGTTTTTTCTGCCATGCTCCCTAGCATTCTCTATCGGCGGGAAAGGATGCGGGGCTTGACCCAAAATATTTGGCGGAAAAATGTGGATCGAACGGAATATTTCATTAATATAGGCCGACAGTAATGAAAGAAAGCGACGGCGCGCTGTGGGCGCGCCTTGTTTATGTATGCGGTGTGCTGTCATGAGAGGAAAATGTCGTGGCGAAGAATGTCGCGGTTGTCGGCGTGACCGGCGTTGTCGGTCAGGAAATGCTGAACTGTCTCGAAAAGCGCAACTTCCCCTTGGGCGAGGTAAAAGCCCTGGCCTCGTCCCGGTCGGCCGGAAAAACCATTAAATTCAAGGGCAAGGAACTGACTATCGGCGAGACTACCGCGAAATCGTTCGAAGGCATGGACATCGTCCTGATGGCGGTTGAGGCGGATCAGTCCAAGGAATTCAGCCCGATGGCGGTCAAGGCGGGCGCCTTGGTGGTGGACAACTCGTCCGCCTACCGCATGGATCCGGAATGCCCGCTGGTGGTGCCGGAAGTCAACCCCCAGGCGGTGAAGAACCGGCCGAAGGGCATCATCGCCAACCCGAACTGCTCGACCATCATCATGAACGTCCCGGTCTGGCCGCTGCACAAGGCGAATCCGGTCAAGCGCATCGTCGTCAGCACCTACCAGGCCGCCTCCGGCGCCGGCCGGCCGGCCATGGAGGAACTGGAAAACACCACCAGGGCATGGGCGGCGGGCGAAAAGATCGTGACCAAGGTGTTTCCGCACCAGCTGGTCATGAACCTGTTTTCCCACAATTCGGGCCTGGTCGACAACGGCTACAACGGCGAAGAAATCAAGATGACCCAGGAGACGCGGAAAATTTTCGGCGCTCCCGAAATGATGATCGCGGCCACCTGCGTCCGGGTGCCGGTGCTGCGGGCGCATTGCGAAGCCATCACGGTCGAGTTCACCAACCCGATCACCCCGGCCGAGGCGACCGCCATTCTGTCGAAGGCGCCGGGCGTCAAGATCCTTGACGATCGCAAAAACAACCGTTCGCCCCAGCCCCTTGACGCGGCCGGCAAGGACGATGTGTTCGTCGGCCGCATCCGCGAGGATATCAGCCTTCCCGGCCGCGGGTTGATGCTGTGGGTGGCGGGCGATCAGATTCTGAAGGGCGCCGCCCTCAACGCGGTGCAGATCGCCGAATTGTTGTAATGGCGGCTGTTGCAAAATGAACAT
>JAVBRW010000448.1:0-5904 GCA_031547475.1 Planctomycetota bacterium | reverse complement strand
TGAGATCCCTCTACGCGGTTCTGAACGCCGTCCGCACCGTCGCCATCGTCGCCATCCTCGGCTTCATTATCGTCCTGTGCCTGGTGCAGATAATTCTCCGCTATTTCACCAGCGCCGAAATGACCCCCTACGCCTGGGGCGACGAGATAATCCGCCTTTCCAGCATCTGGGTGGTCTTTCTCGCCGCCAGCCTGGGCGTGCGGGAAAGTTCTCACCTGAGCGTCGAGTATTTTCTGGAAAAGCTGCTGTCCATCCGCCGGATCCGCCTGGTCAAGCGGATGGCGACGGTGGTGGTCCTCGCCGTCCTCGCCGCCCTGGTCTGGTTCGGCTATCTGCAAACGGTGTCGAACTTCGCCAGCAAGCTGGAAAACCTGGACATGTCCCGCGCCTGGTTTTACGCCGCCATCCCGGTCGGCTGCGCCTACCTGTTCATCGACTATCTGCTGATACTGTTCTACGGCGACCATCCCTTCTCCAGCAAGGCGCTGGCGGCCGCCGATTCGCCGAATGACGGGGAGGGCTGAGGCATGCTGGGCGTGATTCTGGTTTTTCTGACCCTGCTTCTTTTCATTTTTCTCGGCTTTCCCATATTCATGTCCACCATCATCACGGCGGTCATCTTCATCGTCGCCATGGACATCCCCTTTTCCCTGGTCATCATCAAGATGTTCGGCTCGGTCAATTCCTTCGCCCTCATGGCCATTCCCTTCTTCGTCGTGGCCGGCAACATCATGATGGAGTCGAAGATCACCGACAAGCTGATTTTGTTCGCCAACGCGGTGGTCGGGCAGTTCAAGGGCGGGCTGGGCCACGTCAACATCCTGACCTCGATGCTGTTCGGGAGCATCCAGGGATCCGGCGCCGCCGACGCCTCGGCCATCGGCGGCATGCTCATCCCCGCCATGGAGAAACAGGGCTACGGCAAGGACTACGCGGTGGCCATCACCGCCGGATCCTCGATCCTCAGCCCCATCATCCCGCCGAGCATCGCCATGATTCTCTACTCCTTTTACACAAACACCCCGGTCAGCCGCCTGTTTCTCGGCGGCCTCGTCCCCGGCATCATCATCGGCATCGGCCAGATGATCGTCAACGCCGTCGTCTACCGCCGGCGCGGCTACAACATTCCCCTGATGAAGTTTTCCTGGGCGCAGCTCGGCCGGGCCTTCGTCAGTTCCTTCGGGGCGCTGGTCATGCCCCTGATCATCCTCTGCGGCATCGTCTTCGGCCTGGTCACCCCGACCGAGTCGGGCGTGATGGCCATCGTCTACGGACTGATCTACGGCTTCTTCATTTCCCGGGAATTGAAGGTGTCGGCCCTGCCCCGGATACTTCTCGGCTCGGGCGTCACCACGGCGGTGGTGATGGTGACCATCTCGGCGGCCGGAGTCCTGTCGAACGTCCTGGTCCGCATGCGTTTCCAGAACGAAGTGCTCCGCCTCGCCGTCGAAGTCATACCGAACGCCTACGCCGCCACCTTTTTTCTCATGATCGTGCTGCTGGTGCTGGGCTGTTTCCTCGACCCGTCCATCCTCATCGCCATGTTTTCGCCGACCATCCTGCTGGTCGGCAACGCACTCGGCTTCGACGCCGTCCACTACGGGGTCCTGATGGTTATTATCATGCAGATCGGGGCGATAACGCCGCCGGTCGGCACTTTCCTCTTCATCTCCTGCGGCATTGCCAAACTACCACTGGAAAAAAGCATTGTGCCTCTGCTTCCCTACATCCTGGTGGTGCTCATAACCGTGCTGCTCATCATTTTTATTCCACAGTTGGTCACGCTCCTTCCGAACGCATTCAACCTGTAGCATTAAATATAAAAGCATATATTTAGAAGTTGTTGCCACATAACGCAAGGATTCCCGTTTCCTTATTTATTTTTATTTTTCCTTAAAAATATTTTTTAGTTTGTGTTTGATAAACCCCCTCCGGCGGCGTATAGTACTGTATAGAGGCGCAAGTCCGAAGACCGATGCATCCCCTAAATTAAAAACAACCAGGGTGCTTTTTTTCGTATCTGGGCGCATACAATTCCGTCGGAGGAAAGATTCATGCATTCGCTGACCGTCAACGGCAAAAAAGTCGAATCCGCCGCCAATAAAAAACTGCTCGCGTTTCTCCGCGACGACCTCGGCCTGACCTCGGCCAAGGACGGCTGCTCGCAGGGCGCCTGCGGCACCTGCACCGTGCTGGTGGACGGCAAGCCGACCCGCGCCTGCATACCGGCTCTCGACAAGCTGGCCGGCAAAAGCGTGGTGACGGTCGAAGGGCTTTCCGATCGGGAAAAGGAAGTCTACGCCTTCGCCTTCGCCGAGGCCGGGGCGGTCCAGTGCGGCTTTTGCATTCCCGGGATGGTCATCAGCGCCAAGGGGCTGATCGACGCCAACAACAACCCGACCCGCGCCGAGGTGAAAAAGGCGCTCCGCGGCAACATCTGCCGCTGCACCGGCTATGTGAAAATCGAGGACGCCGTCCTCATGGCCGCCACAATGCTCCGGGAAAACGCGCCCGTTCCGCACCGCGCATTCACCGCCGTCCTCGGCGAGGATTTCCACCGGGTCGACGCGGCGGAAAAAGTGCTGGCCACCGGCAAATACGCGGACGACATCACCCTTCCCGGCATGGTCCACGCCTCCGCCATCCGGCCGAAATTCCCCCGCGCCAAAGTGCTGAGAATCGACGCGACGAAAGCGCGGCAGCATCCGGGCTGCGTCGCCGTCCTCACCGCCGAAGACGTTCCCGGCCATCTCAAGATCGGCCATCTCGCCAAGGATTGGGACGTCATGATCCGCCAGGGCGACATCACCCGCTATGTCGGCGACGCCATCGCGCTGGTCGTGGCGGAAAAGGAAGAGGATCTGCCCGCCATCAAGGCGCTGGTCGAAATCGACTACGAGGAACTCGAGCCGCTCGCCAATCCGCTGGCCGCCATGGCCGAAGGCGCCCCGCTCATCCACGCCAAGGAACGGAACATTCTGAGCCGCGAACACCTGAAGCGCGGCGACGTGGACCAGGTCATCGCCTCCTCCGCCCACGTGGTGACGCGGCACTACAGCGTGCCGTTCACCGAACACGCCTGCATGGAACCGGAATGCGCCGTCGCCGCGCCGATGGGCGAAGGCGTCCACGTCTTCACCGGCGGCCAGAGCATCTACGACGAGCTCAGGGAAATTTCCGAAATGCTCGGCATCGACAAGTCGAAGGTGCGCGTCACCTCCATGCTGGTCGGCGGCGGATTCGGCGGCAAGGAAGACATGAGCGTCCAGCACCACGCCGCCCTCGCCGCCTGGAAAACCAAGCGCCCGGTCAAGGTCAAGCTGACCCGCCAGGAAAGCATCAACATCCACCCGAAGCGCCACGCCATGGAAATGGATTTCACCACCGCCTGCGACGCCAACGGCATGCTGACCGCCATGAAAGCGGTCATCATCTCCGACACCGGCGCCTACGCTTCCCTGGGCGGCCCCGTCCTCCAGCGCGCCTGCACCCACGCGGCAGGGCCCTACAACTACCAGAACATCGATATCGAAGGCAAGGCGGTCTACACCAACAACCCGCCGGCCGGCGCTTTCCGCGGCTTCGGCGTTACCCAGTCCGCCTTCGCCACCGAAATGAATTTGAATCTTCTGGCCGAAAAGGTCGGGATATCGCCGTGGGAAATCCGCTACCGGAATGCCATCCGCCCCGGCCAGATTTTGCCGAACGGACAGGTCGCCGACGGCACCACCGCCCTGACCAACTGCCTCGAAGCGGTACGCGAAGTGTATGAAAAGCATCCCCGCGCCGGCATCGCCAGCTCGTTCAAGAACAGCGGCCTCGGCGTCGGCGTGCCGGACACCAGCCGCTGCATCGTCTCGGTCGAAAAAGGCACAGTGCATATCCGCACCAGCGCCGCCTGCATAGGGCAGGGCATGGCCACCATCACCACGCAGATTGTTTGCGAAACGACCGGCATTGCGCCCGAACTGGTGATTGCCGAACGGCCCGACACCGCCCGCACCCCCGACGCCGGCACCACCACCGCGTCCAGGCAAACGCTCCTGACCGGCGAATCGACCCTGCGCGCCGCGCGCCTCCTCAAGGCCGAGTTGGACTCGGGCAAGACGCTGGCCGAGTTGGAAGGCAAGGAATTTTACGGCGAATATCTCGCCAAAACCGATCCGATGGGCAGCCCGAAGCCGAACCCGGTCAGCCATGTCGCCTACGGCTATGCCGCGCAGGTCATCCTACTGGACGAGGAGGGCAGGGTGGAGCGGGTGGCGGCCGCCTACGATGTCGGCCGGGTGGTCAACCCGAAATCGGCGGGCGGGCAGATCGAAGGCGGCGTGGTCATGGGCCTCGGCTACGCCTTGACCGAAGACTACCCGCTGGACAAGTGCGTGCCGCTGGCGAAATACGGCACCCTCGGCCTGCTCCGCGCCGATCAGGCGCCGCCCATCGACGTCATTCTGGTCAAGGCGAAGGAGGACGGCGAATACGCCTACGGCGCCAAGGGCGTGGGCGAACTCGCCACCATCCCGACCGCTCCGGCCGCCGCCGCCGCCTATTACAAATTCGACGGCACATTCCGCACCAAGCTGCCGATGGACGACACCTTCTACCGCAAAGGCAAACGTTGATGAGCCTGCTGGTCAGAAACGCCCGCGTGGTGGTCGGCCCCGACGTACGCCGGGCCGACGTGCTGGTCGACGGCGGCGTGGTGGTGCGGGTCGAGCCGGACATCGCCGCCGGCCGGGCGGAAGTGATCGACGCCGGCGGCACATACCTGCTGCCCGGCGGCGTCGATGTCCACACCCATTTCGACATCGATGTCGGCATCGCCCGCGCCACCGACGATTTCTACACCGGCACCGCCGCCGCCGCCTGCGGCGGCACGACGACCATTGTCGATCATCCCGGTTTCGGCCCGGACGGCTGCCGCCTCGGCCACCAGATCGAAGCGTACCGCAAGCTGGCCGCCGACGCGGTCATCGATTATTCGTTCCACGGCGTGGTCCAGCGCGTCGACGACCAGGTGCTGGCCGACATGGCGGCGCTGGCGGACGAAGGCATAACCAGCCACAAAATCTACCTGACCTACGGCGGCAAGCTGGCGGACAGCGACGTTCTCCGCGTGCTGGAGCGGGCGCGCGAACTCGGGCTTATCGTCTGCGTGCATTGCGAAAACGACGCGATGATCGCCTTCCTCACCCGCCGCCTGCTGGATCGGGGCGAAGGCGCCCCGTCCGGCCATCCGAAAAGCCGCCCGGATTTTTGCGAAGCCGAAGCGGTGTACCGCATGCTGGCGCTGGCCCGCGCCGCCGGCGACGCGCCCCTCTACATTGTCCACCTGTCCACCGCCCTCGGACTCCAGGCGGTGCGGGAAGCGCGCGCCCGGGGCCAGCGGAACGTGTTCGCCGAAACCTGCCCGCAATATCTTCTTCTCGACGACACGAAATACGACAACCCGTCGGAAGGGCTGAAATACATCATGAGCCCGCCGCTCCGGAAACCGGCCGACAACCAGATTCTGTGGGACGGCTTGCGGACCGGCGCCATCGATGTCGTCGCCACCGATCATTGCCCGTTCTTTTTCGCCGATCAGAAGCAGCTGGGGCGCGGCAATTTCAGCCGCTGTCCCGGCGGCGCGCCCGGCGTCGAGGCGCGGCTGCAGTTGCTGTTTTCGGAAGGTTTCATGAAAGGCAGGCTGACGCTTCCCGAAGTCGTCCGCCTTTGCTGCACCGATCCGGCGCGCATTTTCGGCCTGTATCCGAAAAAGGGCGCGCTGCTGCCGGGGAGCGACGCCGACATGGCGCTGTTCGATCCCGATGTCGAATGGACAATGTCAAAATCGCGCCTGCACGAGCGCGTCGATTATACGCCCTACGAGGGAATCCGCATGAAGGGCGCGCCGATCATGAC